>NZ_JBHYXZ010000011.1:25647-71850 GCF_042752395.1 Actinosynnema sp. NPDC059335
GGCGGGTATGTCCCCCGACACGCAAACCCGGCCCTCCCCCCCCCCCCCCCCCCCCCCCCCCCCCGCCCCCCCCGGGGCCCCCCGCCGCGTCATTCGGCCGGGATCGGCCGCCGGGACCTGGGCAGCTTCGCCACCACCAGCTCGTAGGACAGGTCGAGGAGTTCGCGCAGCTCGTCGTCCGGCACCGCGCCGCCGAGCCGGACCCGGTTCCAGCCGTAGCGCCCGACGTAGGCGCTGATCTCGACGTCGTCCGGGTACCGCGCCCGCCACGAGGCGGCCTCCTCGGCCGTCGCGCCGCACTTCACCCCGACCCCGCCGCCGTCCAGGCCGATGAACGCGAAGACCTTGCCGCCGACCTTGCAGCACAGCTCGCCGTCGCCGAACGGGTAGGTCTCCTCGGCGCCGGGCTTGCCGAGGCAGTGCTCGATCACGTCGTCCAACGTCATGGCATCACGCTCATCCCACTAGGGTGCTCGGGTGACTTCCTACACGGACGAGGAGGGTCGGACGCTGCGCACCGCCGTCTTCGGGGCGATGGTGCTGGTGTCGACCGCGGAACCGGGCGCGCTGGACGAGGAGAGCCACGCGGGCATCCGCGCCATGGCGGCGTTCCCGCCGGCCGTGCGCGAGGTGCTGGGCGCGGCGCGACCGGAGCTGCCCGCCGGGTCCGCGGCCGACGTGGAGCGCGGCGTGCTGGCGGCGCTGCGGCGCTCGGTGGCCATCCTGGCCGCCAGGGACCCCGGGGACGCCGAGGCGTTCCGCGCCACCGTGGTCGCGGTGTGCGAGGAGGTCGCCTCGGCGGACGGGCGCGTCGGCGCGGCCGAGGACGCCGTGGTCGACCGGATCCGCGCCGCCGTGGGCGCTGCCTGACCCGGCGGCCGGGTTCCCTCCCGCGCGGCTCGCCACCCCGACCGGGTCCGTCCCACGCGGTTCCCCTTGACCTGGCCCCGGCCCAGGCGGCTCGCCCTTCGCCGTCCCCGGCCGGGTCCGTCCCGCGCAGCTCGGCTTCCGCTAGGCGTCCCCGGCCGGGGTCGTCCCGCGCGGGCCGCCTCCGCTACCTGACGCCGGCCGCGTCCATGCCGCGCAGCTCCTTCTTGAGGTCCTGGATCTCGTCGCGCAGCCTCGCCGCCAGCTCGAACTGCAGCTCGCGGGCCGCGTTCATCATCTGGTCGGTGAGCTGCTGCACGAGGTCGGCCAGCTCGGACCGGGCCATGCCGCTGGTGTTCCGGTCGGCCAGCACGCCGGAACTGGCCCGACCGGACGCGCCCGGGTCGCCGGTGGGCTTCTTGCCGCGCGAGGTGTTGCGGCCCGACCCGCCGGGCGCGATGGCGTCCTCGGCCTCGGCGTAGACCTGCTCCAGGATGTCGGTGATCTTCTTCCGCAACGGCTGCGGGTCGATGCCCCGCTCCTCGTTGTAGGCGATCTGCTTGGCGCGCCGCCGGTTGGTCTCGTCGATGGCGTGCTGCATCGAGTCGGTGATGCGGTCGGCGTACATGTGCACCTGGCCGGACACGTTGCGCGCCGCGCGGCCGATGGTCTGGATCAGGCTCGTGCCGGAGCGGAGGAAGCCCTCCTTGTCCGCGTCGAGGATCGCGACCAGGGACACCTCGGGCAGGTCGAGGCCCTCGCGGAGCAGGTTGATGCCGATCAGCACGTCGTAGTCGCCGAGGCGGAGCTGGCGCAGCAGCTCGACGCGACGCAGCGTGTCGACCTCCGAGTGCAGGTAGCGCACCCGGATGCCCAGTTCGAGCAGGTAGTCGGTGAGGTCCTCGGCCATCTTCTTGGTCAGCGTGGTGACCAGGACCCGCTCGTCCCGCTCGGCCCGCGACCGGATCTCGTGCACCAGGTCGTCGATCTGGCCCTCGGTCGGCTTGACCACGACCTCCGGGTCGACCAGGCCGGTCGGGCGGATGACCTGCTCCACGAACTCGCCGCCGGTCTGGCCCATCTCGTACGGGCCGGGCGTGGCGGAGAGGTAGACGGTCTGGCCGATCCGGTCGGCGAACTCCTCCCAGGTCAGCGGCCGGTTGTCCAGCGCGCTGGGCAGCCGGAAGCCGTGCTCGACCAGGTTGCGCTTGCGCGACGCGTCGCCCTCGTACATGCCGCCGATCTGCGGCACGGTCACGTGCGACTCGTCGATGACCAGCAGGAAGTCGTCCGGGAAGTAGTCGATGAGGGTGGCGGGCGCGCTGCCGGGGCCGCGGTCGTCGATGTGGCGCGAGTAGTTCTCGATGCCGTTGCAGAAGCCGACCTGGCGCATCATCTCGATGTCGTAGGTGGTGCGCATGCGCAGCCGCTGCGCCTCCAGCAGCTTGCCCTGCCGCTCGAGGGTGGCCAGCCGGTCGGCCAGCTCCAGCTCGATGTTGCGGATCGCCTTCTCCATGCGCTCCGGGCCCGCCACGTAGTGCGTGGCCGGGAAGATGCGCAGCTCGTCCACCTCCTTGACCACGTCACCGGTCAGGGGGTGCAGGTAGTAGAGCTTGTCGATCTCGTCGCCGAAGAACTCGACCCGCAGCGCCAGCTCCTCGTACGCGGGGATGATCTCCACCGTGTCGCCGCGGACGCGGAAGGTGCCCCGGTTGAACGCGATGTCGTTGCGCGTGTACTGGATGTCGACCAGGGCGCGCAGCAGCAGGTCGCGCTCGACCTCGACGCCGACCTCCAGCTTGATCGACCGGTCCAGGTACGACTGCGGCGTGCCCAGGCCGTAGATGCACGACACGGACGCGACCACGATCACGTCGCGCCGGGTGAGCAGGCTCATCGTGGCGGAGTGGCGCAGCCGCTCCACGTCCTCGTTGATCGAGGAGTCCTTCTCGATGTAGGTGTCGGTCTGCGGGATGTACGCCTCGGGCTGGTAGTAGTCGTAGTAGCTGACGAAGTACTCCACCGCGTTGTCGGGGAAGAAGCCCTTCAGCTCGTTCGCCAGCTGGGCGGCCAGCGTCTTGTTCGGGGCCATCACCAGCGTGGGCCGCTGCACCTTCTCGACCAGCCACGCGGTGGTGGCCGACTTGCCCGTGCCGGTGGCGCCGAGCAGCACCACGTCCTTCTCCCCGGCGCGGATGCGCCGTTCGAGTTCCGCGATCGCCGCGGGCTGGTCGCCCGCGGGCTGGTAGTCGCTGACCACGCGGAACTTCCCGTCGGTGCGGGGGATGTCACCGACGGGACGATGCGACGAGTGCGCCTTGACCGGGATCTCGGTTGGGAAAGCCACGGGTACGACGGTACGCCGGGGGTCCGACAATTTCCGATCCGGCCCAGGTCAGGTGGGTCACGCGGGTCGCGCGGGACATGTGGGGACCGGGCCGGGGGCGGCGGCGGGATCGAGCGGACACACGGCTGGGGCGGGGTCAGCAGTCGCAGCCGCCGCAGTCGCAGCCCGGACCGCAGTCGCAATTGCACCACGCCTCACGGCGCTTGCCGCTCCACGGGCCGGGGTGCGGGTCGCGGCAGCAGAACTGGCACGTGCCGCACTCGTAGAACGCGGCCAGGCAGCCCAGCAGCACGCCCCGGCTCCGGGGCGGGTGGACGAGCTTCGGCCAGAACCACAGCCCGCTGCCCGGTCCGGGCTCCCGGCCGGCCCGCTTGCCCTTGCCGCCGGACGGCGGGACGGGAGGGTTGCCGCGGCCCGGCGCGGAGGGCGGCGGGACGGGACCGGGCGGCGGCACCCGACCGGCCGGCTGCCACCCCGGCGGCGGCTGGGGGTTGTTGCCGTGCGGGCCGTTCGAGCGCGAGTGGTCCGAGCGCGGGCCGTGGACGTGCGCGTCGTGCGAGCGAGGGTCGTGCGAGCGGGGGCCGTCGAGGTCGGCGAACGCCCGCCGGATCGACTCGCGCACCTCGTGCACCAGCAGCGCGTGCACCAGCCGGTCGTCGGCGAACTCCACCTCCCGCAGGGCCGGCTCGATCCCCAGCGCCGCGTCCTCGCACAACCGCCGCGCCTCGTCCGCCGACGTGCCGGTCGCCACCAGCGGGTTCCACGCGCCGGACGCCCGGTCCTCGGCCAGGTCCTCCACCGCGTCCAGCAGGTGCGCCAGCCGCCCGAACAGCCGCCCCACCTCGCGCAGCGCCGCCGCGTTGCCCGGCCGACCGGCCAGCACCGCGGTCTGCGCCACGGCCTCGCCCGCCGCGGTCTCGGTCGGTTCGGTCACGGTCAGCACGGACGACCCGAGGCCGGCCGCCGCCTCGACCGCCGACTGCCGGCGCACCGCGTCCACCAGCACCGCCGTGTCGAACCCCAGGTCGGAGCCCGTCTCCGCCGCCTGCGCCGCCCACCGCCGCGCCACCTGCCTGCCCACACCGCGCATCGGGGCGCGGGCGAACACGCCGTCGCGGTCGTCCACGTGGTCGCCGACCTTCGCCGACGCCAGCACCAGCGACACCGACGCGGCCAGCCGCGCCCCCGCGCCCGCGGCGACGTCCGCCGACTGCATGCCGCGCAGCGCGCACGGCCCGGCCGACCGCCGCGACCTGCCGGCCTGCGCCTCGACCAGCGCGGAGATCACCAGGCCGTCGTAGTTGGTGACCACGCGGGCCAGGTGGCCGTGGTCGTCGCGCAGCGCCAGGCACAGCCCGCACAGGTGCGCCAGCCACGACTCGCGCAGCTCGGGGCCCAGGCGGTTGCGGCAGGGGCGGATGATGCCGAACATGGCGGGAAGACTAAGCGATCATCCTGCTTTCGGGTGACGAACTCGGGACACTCATGCACATCCACCCGCCGAAGATCGAGTACTTCGACCTCGACGCGAAGAGCAACACCGACCCCAAGGGCCACCTGCGCGGCGTCGAGGAGTACCGGCTGACGCCGCACGGCCTCTACATGTTCCGCCCGGTGCCCGGCCACCCCCGGCTGTCCCACTTCGAGTCGTGGCTGCTGCCCGCGCACGGCCTGCGCGTCACCCGCCAGTCCTGGCACCCCGGCCACGAGTGCGACTACGACCTGTACGTGGACGTGGTGGAGATCAGTTCCAGCGGGTCGGTGTGGAAGACCGTCGACCTGTACCTCGACCTGATCGTGCGCACCGGCCGCAGCGTGACCGTGCTGGACACCGACGAGCTGCTGGTCGCCCTCGACCGCGGCCTCATCCAGCCCGACCGGGCGCAGTGGGCGTTGGAGACGACCTACCGCGCGGTGGCCGGCATCGCCGCGCACGGGCACGACGCGGTGCGCTGGCTCGCGGCCCAGGGAACGATCACCACGTGGCGTCGGCCGTAATACAGAGGGTCACACTCGCTGGTCAACCGCCACCCCAGTACCTTCACCCGATAGTGACCGCATACCACACAGACCGTGATGTAACGAATCGACCTGCTCAGTTACCCGCAGCACACTTCCGGCTACCCTCGGATCGCGTGGGAGCGGTCATCACACCTCAGCTGGTCGACGTGGTCGACACCATCAGCGCAGTTCGGAGCTACTCCAGCGGGACGTCGCGGTACCTGACGACGTGCCGGGTGGAGCCCTGGGGGCTGCGGCTGGAGTGCCCCACGCCGGAGGACCCGTTCTCCGATTCGGAGGTCACCTGGTTGATGCCCGACCTCGGGCTCCGGCTGACCCACCACCGACCCCGCTCCCGCCACGCCCGCAGCGGCCCGAGCGTGCTCAGCGCGGTCCGCGTGCAGCGCGACGGCCGCGCCTGGCGCACCACCGACCTGCTCCTCGGGCTCGCCGTGCCGGGCGGCACCACCGCGCGGATCGTGCGCTGCGAGGAGTTCGCCGCCGCCGTCGCCGGGCGCGTGCTCGGCCCCGACGACGCCGACCAGGCGCTGCGCACCGTGCACCGCACGCTCGAAGAGGTCAGCCTGCACCGGCACGACCTCGGCGCGTGGCTGACCCACCGGGGCATCTACGACGTCTGGCCGTCCCTGTAGAACGCCGCCACGCGCGCCGTCGCCGCAGCCATCCACGGCTCCTTCGACTCGGCGTACCCGAGATCGGTGTCGTCTCCCCGGTGCCGCTCCGCCAGCTCCCGCTTCAGCGCCGCGTACTCGTCCCGCGCCGCCGCGTCGGCCCGCAGCCAGTCGCGGAACCGGATCGCCCAGTTCCACGCCGGACCGCCCTCCACCCTCACGTGCAGGTTGACGCACCGGCCCGGGTCCGCGCCCGAGTGCAGCCGCTTGTGCCAGTCCTCCGGCGCGTGGCCCTCGTGCCGCACGCCGTCCTCGGCGAGTCCCCGGCTCGGGAACCCGGCCTGCGCCAGCGCCTCCTCCAGCTCCGCGGCCTCGGCCAACGACCGCACGCCCAGCTGGAAGTCCAGCACGTCCTTCGCGGGCAGGCCGGGCACGGACGTGGAGCCGATGTGCTCCACCGTGCGGCCGCCCGCGGCCAACCCGATGCGCGCCGCGACCCGCCGGGCCTGCGCCGGCCACGTCTCGTCGTACGGCACCACGACCGGCGGGCCGTAGGGGGCGTGGCGGCGCAGCCGGACGTTCGACTCGTACCGCACCAGCCGGTCCGCCCACAGCGCGTCCACCCGGGCCAGCACCACGTCGGGCGTGCCGGAGTTGTCCAGCCACACGTCCGCCACGGCCCGGCGGCGCTGGTCGTCGGCCTGCGCGGCGATGCGCCTGCGCGCGTCCTCCTCCGGCAGGCCCCGGTCCCGCAGCCGGACCAGGCGCTGGTCGAGGTCCGCGTGCACGATCAGGACCAGGTGGTAGAGCGGGGCCATGTCCTTCTCCACCAGCAGCGGCACGTCGTGCACCACGACCGCGTCCGGTGGCGCGGCCGCGATCAGCTCGGCCGTGCGGGCGGCGATCCTCGGGTGCGTGATGCCGTTCAGCGTGGCCAGGGCCCGCTCGTCGCCGAACACCCTCGCCGCGAGCGCCGGCCGGTCCAGCGCGCCGTCCGGGCCCAGCACCTCCGCGCCGAACGCCTCCACGACCTCGCGCAGCCCGTCGGTGCCCGGCGCGACCACCTCGCGCGCCAGCACGTCGGCGTCGATCACCACCGCGCCGTGCTCGGCGAGCCTGCCCGCCACCGTCGACTTGCCCGACCCGATTCCCCCGGAGAGGCCCACGCGCAACATGGCGACCAGCCTGCCACGCGGCGGATCGTCAGGAGCCCTCGACGGGGGTCATGGACTGCTGGGCGATCGCGGCCAGGAAGCCGCCGATCGCGTCGTCGGGCAGGACGCCCGCCTTGGCGCGGGCCACGAACGTCGTCTTGCCGAGCCACCCCATGAGCAGCCGCTCGTCCTTGGTGGTGACGAGTTGGCCCTTCCGCCTGCTCACGTCGACCTCCTTGACCGTGCCGCCCTCCTGCCGTTCGGCGGCCACGCTCTCCTCGACCCGGCCCTTCGCGGTGGGCTCGTCGGTGTAGGTGGCCAGGCCGACGATCACCGGCGCGGCCGTGAGCGGCTGGCGCTCCGGCACCCCGTAGTAGCAGTCGATCTTGCCGGTGCGGCCGAGCGACGGCTCGGGGATGCCGATGATCGTCTTCAGCTCGCCCGGCAGCTCGCGCCCGAGCTTCTGGTTGAACACCTCGACCGGGACGACCAGCTCGCAGTCGTCGGGGATCGGGCGGTCCACCATCTGCGGGATGCGGCTGATCGTGGTGGGCGGCAGGATCGTCGGGATCTGCGGCTGGGTCACGGGCTGGGGCTGCACGGCGGCGCACCCCGCGCACGCGAGCACCGCAACCGCCGTCGCCAGCACCGTTTTCCGCACGCTCATAGGATGCTCAACTTAGCGCACGGCAACGCTTTCCCGCCCTGATCGGGTGAACGACGATCGCCCCCCGCCCGAGGTGGGCGAGGGGCGATGCGTCAGTCAGTCGACCGGTGCGGCTCAGGCGCCGCCCGACAGCTTCTCGCGGAGCGCGGCGAGCTGCTCGTCGCTGGCCAGGGTGCCGCCGGCCTGGGCCGGGGCGCCCGTGCTGGACGACGCGGCGGCGGGGGCGTCACCACCGGAGGAGTAGTTGGTCTCCCCGGCGGCCTCCTCCTCGGCGGCGGCGGCCTTGGCGACCTGCTTCATGTGGGCCTCGTAGCGCGTGTGGGCCTCGGCGTACTGCCGCTCCCACTCCTCGCGCTGCTTGTCGAAGCCTTCCTGCCACTCCTGGGTCTCCGGGTCGAAGCCCTCGGGGTAGATGTAGTTGCCCTGCTCGTCGTACTCGGCGGCCATGCCGTACTGGGTCGGGTCGAACTCGGAGTCGACCGTGAAGCCCTCGTTGGCCTGCTTGAGCGACAGCGAGATGCGGCGGCGGTCCAGGTCGATGTCGATGACCTTGACCATGACGTCGTCGCCGACCTGCACGACCTGCTCCGGGATCTCCACGTGGCGCTCGGCCAGCTCGGAGATGTGGACCAGGCCCTCGATGCCCTCGTCCACCCGGACGAACGCGCCGAACGGCACGAGCTTGGTGACCTTGCCCGGCACGATCTGGCCGATCGCGTGGGTGCGGGCGAACTGGCGCCACGGGTCTTCCTGCGTCGCCTTGAGCGACAGCGACACGCGCTCGCGCTCCATGTCGACGTCCAGGACCTCGACCGTGACCTCCTGGCCGACCTCGACGACCTCGGACGGGTGGTCGATGTGCTTCCAGGACAGCTCCGAGACGTGCACCAGGCCGTCCACGCCACCCAGGTCCACGAAGGCGCCGAAGTTGACGATGGAGGACACGACGCCCTTGCGGACCTGGCCCTTCTGCAGCTGGTTGAGGAACTCGCTGCGGACCTCGGACTGGGTCTGCTCCAGCCACGCGCGGCGGGACAGGACCACGTTGTTGCGGTTCTTGTCCAGCTCGATGATCTTCGCCTCGAGCTCGCGGCCCACGTAGGGCTGCAGGTCGCGGACGCGACGCATCTCGACCAGGGAGGCGGGGAGGAAGCCGCGCAGGCCGATGTCCAGGATCAGGCCGCCCTTGACGACCTCGATGACCGTGCCCTTGACGGGCTCGTCCTTCTCCTTGAGGGCCTCGATGGTGCCCCACGCGCGCTCGTACTGGGCGCGCTTCTTGGAGAGGATCAGCCGACCTTCCTTGTCCTCCTTCTGGAGAACCAGGGCCTCGACCTCGTCACCGACCTTGACGACCTCGTTCGGGTCGACGTCGTGCTTGATCGACAACTCGCGCGAGGGGATGACACCCTCGGTCTTGTAGCCGATGTCGAGCAGGACCTCGTCCCGGTCGACCTTGACGATGGTGCCCTCGACGATATCGCCATCGTTGAAGTACTTGATGGTCTTGTCGATGGCGGCGAGGAAGTCCTCCTCCGTCCCGATATCGTTGATAGCGACCTGCTTCGGCGCAGCGGCGACCGGGACAGTGGTGGTGTCGGTGGACATTAGGTAGGTGGCTCCGGTACGGATTGGGGTTTGTGGCCTGCGGGTTCAACGCTACGCGGAGGGCGCGCCCACCGCGAAGACCCACTCGGCGGAGACCAGGCGATCGAGGACAGCGCGAACCCACTACGCGGGCGATATCGTACGCGGTTCGAAGCTCGCCGGGCAAACCGGCACCCTTGAATGGAGCAGTGTGTCCGACCAGCACGCGAGCGCCGAACTGGCGCTCGGCACCACCGGCATCGCCAAGCGGGGCGTGGACGCGGCCGAGTCGCGCGCGGCCAACCGCCTCTGGTGGGACGCCGACGCCGACGACTACCACGCCGAGCACGGCGACTTCCTGGGCGCGGCCGACTTCGTCTGGTGCCCCGAGGGCGTCCGCGAGGAGGAGGTCGGCTACCTCGGCGACGTGCGCGGGCGCCGGGTGCTGGAGGTGGGCTGCGGCTCCGCGCCGTGCGCGCGGTGGCTGACCGCCCGGGGCGCGCGGGCGGTGGCCTTCGACCTCTCGGCCGGGATGCTGCGGCACGCGGTGGCGGCGAACGCGGCCACCGGGGTGGCCGTGCCGCTGGTGCAGGCCAGCGCCGACCAGCTGCCGTTCGCGTCGGGCAGCTTCGACGCGGCCTGCTCGTCGTTCGGCGCGGTGCCGTTCGTGGCGGACGTGGGCGAGGTCTTCCGCGAGGTGGCGCGGGTGCTGCGGCCGGGCGCGCCGTGGGTGTTCTCCGTGACTCACCCGATCAGGTGGATTTTCCCGGACGACCCGGGCCCCACCGGCCTCACCGTCACCCAGTCGTACTTCGACCGCACGCCGTACGTCGAGGTGGACGACGCCGGCCGGGCGACGTACGTGGAGCACCACCGGACCACCGGTGACTACGTGCGGGCGCTCGTCGGCGCGGGGCTGGAGCTGCTGGACGTGGTGGAGCCGGAGTGGCCCGCCGGCCACACCCGCACGTGGGGCCAGTGGAGCCCGCTGCGCGGGCGGCTGTTCCCGGGCACCGCGATCTTCCGGACGCGCAAGCCGTAGCCTGCCTGGCATGACCGTCGGTCAAGGGCTGGTGGAGGCGCAGAGCGCGCGCTTCGCGAGCGTCGACCCGCTGCTGCCGGCCGTGGTCGCGCCGCCGGACGGCGACGTCATCACCGCGGCGCTGCCGGACGGCACGAGGGTCGCGGGCGTGCTCCAGCGCCAGGTGCACGACCGGCGGTCGCCGGCCCGGCTGTGGTCGGCCACCGAGGTGTGGGAGCTGACGCCGCTGCTGGGCGCGGCCGGCGCGGCGGGCATGGACGTGCTGCTGCGGGCCTGGCGCAAGCGCCTCGACCTGCTGCGACCCGCCGAACGGGACTCGGCGTGCGTGCTGACCTGGCCGAGCCGGGACGCGGAGGCGACGCGGGCGCTGCTGGACCACGGGCTGGTGCCGCTGACCGTGATCGCGGTGCGGCAGGCGCCCCCGCCGCCCGCGCCGACCGGGGTGGCGATCCGCCGGGCCACGCCCGCCGACCTGGAGACGGTGCTCACCCTCGCGCTCGCCGAGCTGCGCTACTCGTCCATGGTCGGCTCGACGGTGCACCGGCCGGACGCGGCGGAGCTGAAGCGGCGGACCCTCGCCGAGCGGCTGGTGACGGGCGGGCCGGCGTGGCTCGCGGAGCGGGACGGCATCGCGGTGGCCCTGGCCGAGTGCGCGGTGGTGACCTCGGAGCCGGGGAACTGGACCGCGACCAGGCTGCCGCACGGTCGCTGGGGGTACGTGAACTGCGTCTCGGTGCTGCCGGGCGCCCGCGGCGCGGGGGTGGGCCGCCGGCTGATGGCGCACGCCCACCGGGAGCTGCACCGGCTGGGCACGGTGGGCACCTACCTCTACTACAACCCGCCGAACCCGTTGTCCTCGGTGTTCTGGCCCCGGCAGGGCTATCGTCCACTGTGGACGATGTGGGAGGTCCGGCCGGCCGGGGCGCTGCGCTAGCCGCGCGCCACGTCACACCACGTCGGGTTGCGAGGCGCCCTCACCCGGGCCACTATTTGAACTGACCAGTCAGTTCAAAAGGAGGTCGCACGGTGCGCATCCACGCTCGGCGCGTCGGCGTCACCGGGCCGCACGGCCCGCTGCTCAAGCCGACGTCGCTGCTGGTCGAGCCGGGTCGGCTGGTGCTGGTGGCGGGCGAGCCGGGGGCCGGGCAGACCGCGCTCGGCCTGGTGCTCTCCGGCCGCATGCACCCGACCACCGGCACCGTCACGCCGTCGGCCGCCGAGTTGCGCGAGCACGTCGTGCTGGTCGACTCCCCCGGCGTCAGCGAGCCCGAGCCCGCCCTGACCCTGGCCGCCGTGGTCGGCGAGGAGCTGGCCGTCAACGGTGCGCGCAGCGGCCGCAAGGCGGTGGCCGACTGGCTGGTCGAGCGGGGCGCGGACGAGCACCTGGACGCGCGGTTCGAGCAGGTCCCGGCCGCCACGCGGTGCGCGCTGATGCTGGAGCTGGCCGCCGGCCGCCCCGGCGCGACCACCCTCGTGCTGGACAGCCCCGACCGCTACCACGGCGACCCGGAGGGGTGGGTCGGGCTGGCCCGCCGGCACGTCACGCCCGACCGGTCCGTCGTCGCCCTGTGCACCACCACCAGCGCCGCCGTGCTCGACGTGCCCGTCGCGCGGATCGGCGCGGACAACGAGGAGCCCGAGTGACCTCCGTGCGGATGGCGTTCAACGAGCTGCGCCGCGTCACCTCCGGCAAGCTGCCCAAGCTCGCCGTGCTGGCGCTGGTCCTGGTGCCGCTGCTGTACGCGGCGCTGTACCTGTACGCCAACAAGGACCCGTACGCGCACCTCAACCAGGTGCCCGCGGCCCTGGTCGTGGAGGACGAGGGCGCGACCGCGAGCGACGGCACCCGCCTGGACGCGGGCGAGCAGGTCGCCGACGAGCTGGTCCGGGGCGACCGGTTCGACTGGCGCCGGGTCGACGCCGAGCAGGCCGAGGACGGCGTGCGCAACGGCGCCTACACGTTCGCGCTGACCCTGCCCTCGGACTTCTCCAAGTCGCTGCTGTCGTCGGGCGACTTCACGCCCCGGCAGGGCGTCATCGTGCTGACGACCAACGACGCGAACAACTACCTCGGCTCGACCATCGCCAACCAGGTCGTGGCCGAGGTGCGCCGGTCGGTGTCGGTGAAGGTGGGCGCGGAGGCCGCGGACAAGCTGCTGCTCGGCTTCTCCACCATCCGGCAGAAGACCGCCGAGGCCGCCGACGGCGCGACCAGGCTCGCCTCGGGCCAGCAGGACGCGTACACCGGCGCGCAGCAGCTCGCCGACGGCACGGCGCCCCTGGCCGACGGCGCCGCGCAGCTCGCGTCGGGCCTGACCCGGCTGCGCGACTCGACGGCCGACCTGCCGGTCCGGTCCCAGCAGCTCGCGTCCGGGGCCAAGCAGGTCGCCGACGGCAACGAGACCGTCGCCCGGACCGCCGAGGACTACGCCGCCAAGGCGCAGGACCTGGTCAACCGGCTGGACGCGGTCAACGGCGACGTGGCGACCAGGCTGCGCGCGCTCGGGTTCACCGAGGAGCAGGTGCAGCGCGTGCTCGGTGCCCTGGGCGAGGCCCGCCGCCCCCTGGACGAGGCCAACGGCAAGGTTCAGGGCACGGCCGGGCAGCTGCGCGCGCTGGCCGACGGCGCGCGGCAGGTGTCCGACGGCGCGGCGCAGCTCGCCGCGAGCACGCCGGCGCTCACCAGCGCCATCACCCAGCTGAACGACGGCGCGGCGCAGGTGTCGTCGGGGGCGGCGCAGGTCCGCGACGGCGCGGTGCGGCTGCGGGACGGCGAGGCGCAGCTCGTGGACGGCGCGAACCGGCTGCGCGACGGGCTGAACGAGGGCGTCTCGCAGATCCCGAACCCGGACGACCCGACCCGCGAGTCGACCGCGCAGACCATCGGCGACCCGGTGAACGTGCGCGGGGTGAGCCAGACCTCGGCGGGCAGCTACGGCGCCGGGCTCGCGCCGTTCTTCCTCGGCCTGGCGACCTGGATCGGCGCGTTCGTGCTGTTCCTGCTGCTGCGACCGCTGTCGCGGCGCGGGCTCGCGGCCGGCCGGTCGCCGTTGCGGGTCGCGGTGGGCGGCTGGCTGCCGGGCGTGCTGCTGGGCGCGGCGCAGGTCGTGGTGATGTACGCGGTGGTCACGCTGGTGGTGGACATCCGGCCGGCGAACCCGGTGGGCGCGCTGGCGTTCCTGCTGCTGGTGTCGGCGACGTTCGTGGCCGTGCTGCACGCGCTGAACGCCCTGTTCGGCGCGGTCGGCAAGTTCATCGGCCTGGTGCTGCTGATCCTGCAGCTGGTGAGCGCGGGCGGCACGTTCCCGTGGCAGACGATCCCCGTGCCGCTGTACCCGCTGCACTACGGGCTGCCCATGGGCTACGCGGTGGACGGCCTGCGGCACCTCATGTACGGGGGCTCGCTGGGCGGTGTGGGCCGGGACGCGCTCGTCCTCGCGGGGTACCTGGTGGCGGCCCTTGCCTTGACGACGCTCGCCGCGTACAAGCAGCGGGTGTGGACGCCCACCCGCCTCAAACCCGAACTGGTGCTGTGACCGGCCCGCGGCCCGGCCGCACCGCCGTGACCAAGCAGAAGCTGTTCGACGCCGCGCTGCGGCTGGTCGGCGAGCGGGGCGCGGCGAGCGTCACGGTGGACGAGATCGCCGCCGAGGCGGGCGTGGCGAAGGGCACCGTCTACTACAACTTCGCCAGCAAGGACGCGCTGGTCGACGCGCTGCTGCGGCACGGGGTGGACCTCCTGGCCGCGCGGCTGCGCGCGGCCGAGGAGGAGGACGACACGTCCGCCGCGATGGCGTCGCTGGTGGACGGGATGCTCGGGTTCTTCGCCGAGTACCCGGCGTTCGGGCAGCTGCTGGTGTCGGAGCTGTGGCGCACGCCGGGCCAGTGGCACGGCACGTTGAGCCTGCTGCGCGACGACATCGTGTCCATCGTGCGCGGCCAGGTGCAGCGCCTGGCCGACGCCGGGCGGCTGCCCGGGGGCGTGCAGGTGGGCACGGCGTCGGCGGCGTTGTTCGGCACGCTGCTGGTGACCGCGCTGGACTGGCAGGTGTTCCAGCCCGAGCGCAGCCTGGCCGACGTGCGCGAATCGGTGTTGTCGCTGGTCCGGGGCCTGCGGTCGGACTAGTGCCGCATGACCCAGGTGTCCACCTCGCCCACCTGGTGCACCGACGGCGGACGGCCGTCCAGGGCCCGCCGCACCGCCTCCAGCACGCCGACCGACGCCTCCTCGTGGCTGAGCCAGCGGGTGCCGCCGCCGTGCCGGGTGAAGCCCAGCACGACCTGCTGCGTCGGGTGGCCCTCCAGCACCGGGTCGGACACGCCCCGCACCGGCTGGATGGCGCCGCTGTCGTGCACCTCGACCACCGGCGCGCCCGGCGCGAGCAGGGGCGCGACGGCCCGCAGCACCGGTTCCCGGTAGCTCGCGTGCACCCAGGCGACCAGCAGGTCGGCCGGCCCGTCCACCACCGCCCGGACGCGGTCGGCCAGCTCGTCGGGTCTGGTCCAGTCGGCGGCCACCGCCACCCGCTGCCGCGGCACGTGGCCGCGCCCGCGCAGGGCCGCCGTCGCCGCGCTGCCCAGCACCCCCTCGGGCCGCCGGCAGGGCAGGACCACCCGCCACCCCTGCGCGACCAACTCGTCCGCGCACCCCTTGAGCATCCCCGTGCCGCCCAGCACCAACGCCGTCCGCTCGCTCATCGCACCGACTCCTCGCCGCGCTCCGCGGCCCGCCGCAGCGGGCCGGACCACCATTGGTCGACCTCACGCTGCCCGCGCAGCCGCACCACCGCCAGCCGGTCCGCGTGCGCTCCCCCGAGCACCTCGCGGACCCGCTCGCCGGTGCGGGCGTGCGACCTCCAGGCCCACCGCAGCAGGTGTTCGGGATCGGTGAACACCGTGCGCAGCGGTGGTTCGACGTTGCCGTTCCACAGCTCCTCGCGGCGGATCCGGCGCCGCACCGTCCGCACGGTGACCCGGCGCATCACCACGTGCCGCGGGTGGTCCAGCCAGACCAGCGTGTCGGCGTGCTCCAGGAGCAGCGGCCGGGCCAGGCTGTACTGCCACTCCGTGGCCCACGCGTCGCCCTTGACGAACCGGCGCACGTCGGCGAGGAACTCCGCCCTGGGGGTCCACTGTGGACCGTGGTACAGCGAGTCCATCTCCACATAGGACAGACCGAGGGCGCGCGCGACGGAACCCGCCAGGGTCGTCTTGCCGGAGCCGGACGTGCCCGTGACGAGCACCCGGCGCGGCGGGTGCGGCAACTCGTCGGCTGGTCCCAGGAGCGGCACCCGGCCAGGCTACCGCCAACCGCCGTCGAACAACTCCGCCACGCGCACGGGCCGCCCGGTCTCCAGGCTGCGGTTGGCCGCGAACCCGGCGACCAGCGACAGCAGGCCGTCGCGGTGCGTGGCCCGGCGGCCCAGCGGGTCGGGCTGCCCCGGCGGCCCGTAGAGCACCTCGGTCATCCGCGCGTCCGCGCCGCCGTGCCCGACGCCGTCGGACCCCTCCAGGGGGATCTCCTCCGCTCGTCCGAACAGCGGCTGCACGGTCAGCCGGACGTGCCCCTCCTCGGGGTTGGCCTCCTTGCCGTGCACGGCCGGCTGCTGCCCGCCGACCCAGCTGTTCTCCACCACCTCCAGCTCCAGCCGGCCGCGGCTGCCGTTGACCATCAGCCGGTAGCCCTCCCACGGCGAGTAGGCCGTGAGGTGGTAGGTCAGGTTGGTCCCGTCGGCGTAGCGCAGCAGCACCGAGATGTCGTCCTCAATGGACACACCCGGCGCGAACGGGTTCCGGTCGCGGACGTAGCCGTCCTCGTGCTCGGCGTCGAGGTAGAGCCGGCGCAGCCAGTCGTCGCGCTCGACGTGCAGCGCGAACGGGTCGTCCAGCGCCTCCGGCGAACCGTGCACCCGGTCGTAGGGGCGGTGGTTGCCGTGGCGCCTGCCGTTCTCGTCGCCGTAGAAGAACAGCCGGCCGTGGGCGTAGACGACCTCGGGCGTCGAGCCGACCCACCAGTTGAGGAGGTCGAAGTGGTGCGTGGCCTTGTGCACCGCCAGGCCGCCGGAGTTGGCCTTGTCGCGGTGCCAGCGGCGGAAGTAGTCGGCGCCGTGGCGGACGTCGAGCAGCCACTCGAAGTGCACCGAGCCGATCTCGCCGACCGCGCCGCCCGCCAGCAGCTCGCGGACCTTCTCGTGGACCGGGTTGTACCGGTAGTTGAACGTGACGGTGACCCGGCCGCCGGTGCGCTCGACGGCGTCGAAGACCTTGCCCGCGCCGGCCTCGTCGACGGTCATGGGCTTCTCGGTGATGACGTCGCAGCCCGCGTCCAGCGCCTCGACGATGTAGGTGTCGTGGTGGCGGTCGACGGTGCAGACGACGACCACGTCCACCCGTTCGGCCTCGATCATCCGGAGGAAGTCGCCGGCGGCGTAGGTCGGCACGGGCCGGTCGAGGCGCGCGTTGTGCGCGGCCATGCGGACGGGGTTGACGTCGCAGAACGCGACCAGCTCGCCCTGCCCGGGGTGTCCGACGACGGCGTCGACGTGCAGCTCGGCCCGCGCGCCGGCGCCCACGACCGCGTAACGCCTCCGTGCCATGCCAGCCTCCTGGTAAGCGTTTTCCACACGCTATCCCGCGCGGGCCGGAGGGCGTCAAGCCCGACTGCCGCCCCTCACCACCGCAGGTCCGCCACCAGCTCCTCGTGGGTCAGCTCGAACGTCAGCGGGTAGCTGACCCGGATCACGTCGTCCTCCTCCCGGACCAGGCGCGCGCCGGGGAACACGCGCCCGACCAGGCGCAGCATCGGCTCGTTCTCCCCCAGCACGTCGCCGTGCAGCTCGGTGTAGCGCAGGTCCGTGGCGAGCCGGCCCAGTTCGGTGATGAGCCGGGTGCCGACGCCCCTGCGCTGCCACGGGTCCACCACGGCGAGCGCGATCTCGGCGGTGTCGTCGCCGGTGGCGATCAGGCGGGCGATGCCGATCGGCGCGCGGCGGCACTCGGCGACGACCGCGACCTTGCGCCGGCCGTCGAGGTCGGTGAGGCGGCGGCGCATCTCGGCGGTGAGCCGCGGCACCGGGGCGTGGAAGCGCAGGTAGCGGCTGCGCGCGGACAGGCCGTGGAACACGGCGTCGACGGCGCGGCCCGCCTCGGCGGCGTGCAGTTCGCGGACCCTCATGACGAACGACCCCCTGAGTTCGGATTCCGAACCCTAGCTGGGTACGTTTTCCGAACGCAAGGGGTATCGTCGGTGGACATGGCCCACGTGAAGGTTGCCGACGAGCTGTGCACCGTGTCGTTGCCCGCCGCCCTGCTGGGCGAGCGGTGGACGTTGCTGCTGCTGAGGCAGGCGTTCCTGGGCACGCGGCGGTTCGAGGACTTCCAGACCGCGATGGACATCTCCCGCAGCGTGCTCACCGAGCGGCTGGGCACGCTGGTCGAGGAGGGCATCCTGCGCCGCGAGGCGTACAAGGACGTGCGGACGCGCTACGAGTACCGGCTCACCGAGAAGGGCCTGGACCTCTACCCCGTGCTGATGGCGCTGCGGAAGTGGGGCGACCGCTGGATGTCGCCGCCCGAGGGCCCGTCGTTCGACCTGAACCACCGGGCCTGCGGCGGCGGCGTCGGCGTGCACGTGGCGTGCGAGGGGTGCGGGGCCGAGCTGACCGCGCGCGACGTGCGGGTCACGCCGCTGCGCCCGTCACGTGCCTGAGGCGGGGAAGCACCGCGACGACGAAGGCCGGCGCCCCTGGCGGTGACGCCCGCACCGGGCACCGGAGCGGCATTCCGTCACCATTCGTGCGCACCACCGGAATGAGGACTCCCTTTCCGGTGAATTATCGCACTCCATCGGATATCTTCGCGTGCACTCCATTCGGGAATTGCCGGCACGGAAATGTGCCTCCTAGGGTCGGGAACCCGGACCCGACGGCGAAGGAGGACCCCTGATGGCGAGGGCAGCGAGGGCACTGGCGGCGGCGCTCGGGGTGGCGTTCGCGCTCGGCACGGCGGCGGGCGCGGCGGCCGCGACCACCCCGCCCGACCCGCCCGACGAGCAGCGCACGGAGCTGGGCGGGGTGGACCTCGCCCAGTTCTGCGTCGCGTTCGGCCACCGGGACCTCACCCTGCTCGACCCCGGCACCGTCTGGGACTGGCGCTGCGTCGAGCAGGACGGCGGCCTGGTGGACATCAACATGAGCGCCGCCTGCCAGTGGCAGTACCGCGAACAATGGGCCAAGCCCGATTTCCGCGACGAGTGGGACGGGTACAGCTGGTACTGCTACCTCGACTGACCCTCCCCCGACCACGCGGCCGGACAGCGGGGCTCAGTGGGCGGCGGCGTCCCAGGAACGGCCGACGCCCACCGAGACCTCCAGCTCCACCGACAGCTCGTAGGCGCCGCCCATCTGCGCGCGCACCAGCGACTCGACCTGCTCCCGCTCGCCCTCGGCGATCTCCAGCACCAGTTCGTCGTGCACCTGCAGCAGCATCCGCGACCGCAGGCCCGACGCCTCCAGCGCGCGGAACACGCCGAGCATCGCCACCTTGATGATGTCCGCCGCGCTGCCCTGGATCGGCGCGTTCAACGCCATCCGCTCGGCCATCTCGCGGCGCTGGCGGTTGTCGCTGGTCAGGTCGGGCAGGTAGCGCCGGCGGCCGAGGATCGTCTCGGTGTAGCCCTTCTTCCGCGCGTCCTCCACCACCGCGTGCAGGTAGTCGCGCACCCCGCCGAACCGGGCGAAGTACGCCTCCTTCTGCTCCCGCGCCTCGGCCGCCGAGATCCGCAGCTGCTGGGCGAGCCCGTACTCGGACAACCCGTACGCCAGGCCGTACGACATGGCCTTGACCCGGCGGCGCTGCTCGGCGGTGACCTCCGAGGTCGGCACCGAGAACGCCCGGGACGCGACGAACGTGTGCAGGTCCTCGCCGCTGCGGAACGCCTCGATCAGGCCCTCGTCCTCGGACAGGTGCGCCATGATCCGCATCTCGATCTGGCTGTAGTCCGCCGTCATCAGCTCGGCGAAGCCCGGCCCGACCACGAACGCCTCGCGGATGCGCCTGCCCTCGTCGGTGCGGATCGGGATGTTCTGGAGGTTCGGGTCGGTGGACGACAGCCGCCCCGTCGCCGCGATCGTCTGGTGGAACGTGGTGTGGATGCGGCCGTCGTCGGCCACCGACTTGAGCAGCCCGTCGACGGTCGACTTCAGCCTGGTCACGTCCCGGTGCGCGAGCAGGTGCTGGAGGAACGGGTGTTGGGTGGCCTCCAGCAGGTTCTGCAGCGCGTCCGCGTCCGTCGTGTACCCGGTCTTGGTCTTCTTCGTCTTCGGCATCTGCAGCTCGTCGAACAGCACGGTCTGCAACTGCTTGGGCGAGCCGAGGTTGATCTCCTTGCCGATCACCGAGTACGCGTCCTGCGCGGCCTGCTTCACGCCCGCCGCGAAGTGCGCCTCCAGCGCGGCCAGGTGCTCGGCGTCGATCGCGATGCCGACCGCCTCCACCTCGTCCAGCACCATCATCAGCGGCAGCTCCAGGGTCGCCAGCAGCGACTCCTGGCCGGTGGCCACCAGCTCCGCGTCCAGCGCGTCGGCCAGCTCCGCCACCGCGAACGCCCGCACGATCGCCGCCTGCGCCGTCTTCTGCCGCTCCTCGGCCTCGTCGGCGAGCAGCGAGAGCTGCCCGTCGTCGGGCTCCTCGGCGCGCAGCTCCCGCTTGAGGTAGCGCAGCGCCAGGTCGTCCAGCGCGAACGACCGCTGGCCCGGCCGCACCAGGTAGGCGGCCAGCGCGGTGTCGCTGGTCACGCCGCGCAGCCGCCAGCCGCGCGCCCGCAACGCCCGCAGCGGCAGCTTCAGGTCGTGCGCCGCCTTCGCCACCGACTCGTCGGCCAGCCACGCGGCCAGCGCGTTCTCGTCCGCCTCGGTCAGCGACGCGACCTCGACGTACCCGCCCTCGCCGCCGACCGCGGCCAGCGCCAGGCCCTCCAGGTCGCCGTTCGCGGCGCGGAAGGCCACGCCGACCCGGCCGGACCGCGCGTGCGCGTCGAGCCAGGCCGCCACCCCGCCCGCGGGCACCTCGCCGCCGCGGACCGCGAAGCCCTCGTCGGCCTCCGGCTCGGCGGTGGACAGGGTGGAGAACAGCCGGTCCCGCAGCACCCGGAACTCCAGCTCGTCGAACAGCCGGTGCACCGCGTCCCGGTCCCACGGCCGGGCCTGGAGGTCGGCCGGGCCCACGGGCAGCTCCACGTCCCGCACCAGCTCGGTGAGCTGCCGGTTCAGCATGATGTTGGCCAGGTTGGCCCGCAGCGCCTCGCCGACCTTGCCCGGCACCTCGTCGACGTGGTCGATCAGGCCGTTCAGCGAGCCGAACTGGGTGAGCAGCTTCACGATCGTCTTCGGGCCGACGCCGGGGGTGTTCGGCAGGTTGTCCGACGAGTCGCCGCGCACCGCGGCGTAGTCGGCGTACAGCTCGGGCGGCACGCCCTGCTTCTCCAGCACCAGCTCGGGGGTGTAGCGGGCCATCTCGGACACGCCCTTGACCGGGTACAGCACCGTCACCCGGTCGGTGACCAGCTGCAACGCGTCGCGGTCGCCGGTGCAGATCAGCACCTCGAAGCCCAGCGCCGTGGCCTGCGTGGTCAGCGTGGCGATCAGGTCGTCGGCCTCGTAGTTGGCCTTGGCCAGCACCGGGATGTTCAGCGTGCCCAGCACGTCCTCGATCAGGCTCACCTGGCCGCGGAACTCGTCCGGCGTCTCGCTGCGACCGGCCTTGTACTCCGCGTAGGTCTCGGTGCGGAACGTCTTGCGCGAGACGTCGAACGCCACCGCGATGTGCGTCGGCTTCTCGTCCCGCAGCAGGTTGATGAGCATCGACGTGAAGCCGTAGACCGCGTTGGTGGTCTGGCCCGTGCCCGTCTGGAAGTTCTCCTTGGGCAGCGCGAAGAAGGCGCGGTAGGCCATGGAGTGGCCGTCGACCAGCAGCAGGCGGGAGGCTTCTGAAGTGCTCACGCGGCGAGTCTAGGGTGGGGGTCCGACAGTTCTGCACCGACTGGAGCAACCCGTGACGCCAGCCCCCGAGGACATGCCCGGCGCCGACCAGGCCGTCGCCCACGAGCAGCTCACCACGAAGCTCGGCATCGAGATCACCCGATGGGATGCCGACCGGCTGGTCGGGACGATGCCGGTCAAGGGCAACCGCCAGCCGTACGGGCTGCTGCACGGCGGCGCGAACGCGGTGCTGGCCGAGACGCTGGGCTCGGTCGCCGCGGCCATGCACGCCGCCCCGGAGCGGATGGCCGTGGGCCTGGAGCTGTCGTGCACGCACCACCGGGCCGTCGCCGAGGGTGTCGTCACGGGGGTGTGCACGCCGATCCACCGCGGTCGCAGCACCGCCACCTACGAGATCGTCATCACCGACGAGCAGGGGCGGCGCGCCTGCACGGCCCGGCTGACCTGCTTCCTCAAGGAAGCCACGAAGGGGTGAACCCGAAACGACCCGATCGGGTGAAATGCGATTCGGGTCCCGCGGGTGTGCAATTCGAGGTGCAGCGGGTGAGGCGGAGGTGGACGTGCGGCGTCTGGTGGCGGTGATGGCCGTGGTGCTGGCGGCGGCCGGGTGCGGTGACGCGCCGGTGGTCGCGGGCCCCGAGACGTCGGCCTCGCCGGCGGCCACCTACCCGGTGCCCCCGGAGACCGTGCGGCCGGACGAGAAGCCGCTCAAGATCCCCACCACGGCGGACGGCGACACCGCGTTCACGCTGGTCGGGCTCACCACCGAGATGCCGACGCTGATCGGCAGCCACGCCGAGTTCCACGCCAAGGGCCAGTTCGTCCGGATCCGGATGAGCGTGATCAACAACGGTCGCAGCAGCGTGCAGTTCAACGCCCGCCGGCACGTCCTGGTGGACGACCGCCGCGGCGAGCACGAGGTGGACTCGCAGGCCATGACGATCAAGCGGCAGCCGGAGTCGCTGGACCTCGGCGCGAACGTGCGGCTGGAGTACGACGTCTACTACGACGTGCCACGGGACGTGAAGCCGCTGGCCCTGCGCGTCTACGGCGGGCCGACGCTGACCGACATGAAGGACGAGGCGGGCACCGAGATCCCGCTGGCCCAGCCGTAGCCGGACCGGCGGGATCCCGGTCACCGTCAGTGACCGCCGAGGTACGCCGCACGCACCTGGGGGTCGTCCAGCAGCTCCGGGCCGGGGGCGCTCTTGACGACCCGGCCGGTCTCCAGCACGTACGCGCGGTCGGAGAGCTTCAGCGCCTGCTGCGCGTTCTGCTCGACCAGCAGCACGGTCGTGCCGCGCTGGTTGATCTCCTTGATGATCTCGAAGATCTGCGCGATGAGCATGGGCGCGAGGCCCATCGACGGCTCGTCCAGCAGGAGCACCTTCGGCTTGGTCATCAACGCCCGGCCGATGGCGATCATCTGCTGCTCGCCGCCGGACATCGTGCCGCCGAACTGGTTCTTGCGCTCCGCCAGCCGCGGGAACAGCTCGTAGACCTCGGCCAGGTCGGCGTCGAGCGAGTCACGACGGGTGTAGGCGCCCATCAGCAGGTTCTCCTGCACCGTCATGCCGGGGAACACACCCCGGCCCTCCGGCGACTGCCCGATGCCCGCGACGACCCGCTTGTGCCCCGGCATCTTGGAGATGTCCTGGCCGTTGAACAGCACCTGGCCGCTGGTCAGCGGGCGCAGCCCGGAGATCGTCTTCAGCGTGGTGGTCTTGCCCGCGCCGTTCGCGCCGATCAGCGAGACGATCTCACCGTCCGCGACCTCCAGGCTGATGCCCTTGATCGCGGCGATCTTGCCGTAGTGGACGTGGATGTCCTTCAGCTCAAGAAGCATCTTCGGACACCCCCAGGTACGCCTCGATCACCTTCGGGTTGTTCTGCACCTCTTGCGGGAGCCCTTCTGCGATCAGCTGGCCGAAGTCCAGCACCGCGACGCGGTCGCTGACGCCCATGACCAGGCTCATGTCGTGCTCGATCAGCAGCACGGTCCGGCCGCTGTCGCGGATCTTGCGGATCAGCGCCTGCAACGCCTCCTTCTCGGCCGGGTTCATGCCGGCCGCCGGCTCGTCGAGCAGGAGCAGCTTCGGGTCCGTGGCCAGCGCGCGGGCGATCTCCAGCCGCCGCTGGTCGCCGTACGGGAGGTTCTTCGCGGTCTCGGTCATCCGGCCGGGGATGCCGACGAAGTCGAGCAGCTCCCGCGCCAGCTCGCGGCCGCGCCGCTCCTCCTTCCGGTGCCAGGGCAGGTTGAGCGTCGCGCCGATCGCACCGGTCTTGTGGTGCGCGTCCGCGCCCACCATCACGTTCTCCAGCGCCGACATGTTGTGGAACAGCCGGATGTTCTGGAACGTGCGGGCGATGCCCATCTTGGTGATCTTGAACCGCTTGCTGCCGTCGATCCGCGCGCCGTTGAACAGCACCTGGCCCTCGGTGGGCTGGTAGACGCCGGTGACCACGTTGAACACGGTGGTCTTGCCCGCGCCGTTGGGCCCGATCAGGGCGAAGATCTCGCCCTGGCCGACGCTGATCTTCGCCTCGCGCAGGGCGACCACGCCGCCGAAGCGCATGGTCACGTTGTCCAGCTGAAGGACGGGAGTGCTCACTTGGCCGCCTCCGTCGTCGAGACCTCGGTGTCCGGACCCGCGACCTCGGCGCCCATGGTGCCCATGCCGCCGGTGCCCTCGTGCAGCTCGGCCTTGCGCCTGCGGGAGGGCAGCAGGCCCTCCGGCCGCAACGCCATCATCAGCACGAGCACGCCGCCGAACAGCAGGATGCGGAACTCGGCCGGGTCCTTGCCGCCGAGCGCCGTCTTCAACCAGTCGACCTCGCGGAACCGCTCGGGCAGCCAGGCGATGACGAACGCGCCGAGCATGACGCCGGGCAGGTTGCCCGAGCCGCCGAGCACGACCGCGGCGAGGATGGTCGCGGACAGGATGAACGGGAACGTGTTCGGCTCGATGAACACGGCCTTGCCCGCGTAGATGCCGCCGGCCAGGCCGCCGATCATCGCGCCGATGGCGAACGCCAGCAGCTTGAACTTGAACGTCGGCACGCCCATCAGCTCGGCCGCGTCCTCGTCCTCGCGGATCGCCGCCCACGCGCGACCCACGCGGCTCTTCTGCAACCGCACCGAGAAGATGATGACCAGCACGATGGCGGCCACGATCAGGTAGTAGTACGGCGCGGGCAGCACGCCGAACTCCAGGCCCAGGTAGGGCATGTCGTCCGGGTGCGGGATCCCGGTGATGCCGCGCGCGCCACCGATCTCGTCGGTGTTGTTCGCGGTGATGCGGATGATCTCACCGAAGCCGAGCGTCACGATCGCCAGGTAGTCGCCGCGCAACCGCAGCGTCGGCGCGCCGAGGATCACGCCCGACACGGCCGCCAGGAAGATGCCGAACACCACCGTCGGCCAGTAGGACCAGCCGTGCTCGGTGGCGAAGTAGGCGAGCGTGTAGCCGCCGATGGCGAAGAACGCGACGAAACCGAGGTCGAGCAGGCCCGCCTGGCCGACCACGACGTTCAGGCCGACGGCCAGCAGGATGTAGGTGCCGATCGGGTAGATCAGCACGGTCGTCCAGTCGGAGCCGGGCGACATGAACGTCCCGATCCACGGCGCCGGGAGGATCAGCGCGAAGACGATCGCGCCCAGGTACACCAGGTACCGCTGCCAGGTCTTGGCGTGTTCCCACCAGTCGCGTGCGCCGTCGAACAGGGCGCCCACGCGCCTCAACGGATTCGCGTTGCCAGTCACTCCGTTGCCTTTCATGCGCGGGCCTTCTGCAGGGATTCGCCCAGGATGCCGGTCGGCCGGAACATGAGCACGACCACCAGCACGGTGAACGCGATCACGTCCTTCCACTCCGAACCCAGGAAGATCGCGCCCCAGTTCTCGATGAGGCCGAGCACGATACCGCCGAGCAGGGCACCGCGCAGGTTGCCGATACCGCCGAGCACGGCGGCGGTGAACGCCTTGATGCCGAGCACGAAACCGACGTTGAAGACCGTGTTCTCGAACTCCATCAGGTACAGCGCGCCCGCCACGCCGGCCATCGCGCCGCCGAGCAGGAAGGTGACCCGCACGATGTTGTCGATGCTGACGCCCATGAGGACGGCGGCCTCGGGGTCCTGCGCCGTGGCGCGGATGCCGCGACCGATCTTGGTCCGGTTCACCACGCGGTCCAGCGCGATCATCATGATGACCGCCGCGACCACGACGATGATGTGGTCGACGCGGACGGCCGCGTTGCCGATGGTGAACACCGTGTCGCGGTCGACGATGCGCGGCGAGGACTGCTGGTTGCGGCCCGCGTTGCCGGTCAACCAGGGGATGATGACCAGCGCGAACAGCTCTTGGAGGAACAGCGACGCGCCGATCGCGGAGATCAGCGCGGTGAGCCGGGTCGCGCCCTTTCTGCGCAGCGGCCGGTAGGCCACCAGCTCCAGCAGGACCGCGGCGCCGCCGGATACCGCAGCGGACAGCACGATGATCAACAGCATCACGCCGAACAGGGCGATCCCGGTGAGCGGCGACGCGGGTGCGATCGCGGTGATCACCACGAGCGACGTGAACGTGCCGATCATGAAGATCTCGGAGTGCGCGAAGTTGATCAGACGCAGCACGCCGTAGACCATCGTGTAGCCGAGGGCGACGAGCGCGTAGATGGAGCCGAACACCAGTCCGCCCACCGTGCTGGGTAGGAACTGGTTGAGGAAATCATCAAGCATGACAGGTTTGCCTCACGAGACGGGCGGGGAGAGAAACTTCGCCATAGGGGTGGGGAGCGGGAGCTGTCGTTCCCACGACACTCCCGCTCCCCAGCGCGCCAGCTTGCTGCCTATTCCGTCTCGGCTCAGCCTTCGAGCTTGGCGGACTCGGCCGCGCCCAGCAGCTTCACCTTGCCGTCCTTCACCTGGTAGATGAAGATCGCGTTGTTCTCCGGCTCGCCGTTCGCCTTGAACTTGATCGGCTTGGAGACACCGTCGAAGCTGACGGTCTTGAGGAACTCGTTGATCTTCTCGCCGGTGGTGTTGCCCGCCTCGACGGCCTTGATGAAGGCGGTCGCGGCGTCGTAGCCCTCGGTCGCGTAGATCGCCGGGTCGACGTTCGCGCTCTTCTTGTAGTTGTCGAAGAACGTCTTCAGCGCGCCCGTGACGTCCGACGTCGGGATGTTGCACGGGCAGGCGAGGACGGCGCCCTCGGCCGCGTCGGCGCCGGCGCCGGTCACGAGCTGCTGGTCGAGCGAGCCGTCACCGGAGGCGAAGATGGTCTTCACGCCACCGTCGCGGAGCTGCTTGAGCAGGCGGCCGGCCTGCGCGTAGTAACCGCCGAAGACGATGACGTCCGGGTTGGCCGCGGCGACCTTCGTGACCGTGGACGAGTAGTCGGACGCGTCCTTCGAGAACTTGTCCCGCTCGACCGTGACACCGGCGCCCTCGAACGACTTGGCGACGGCGTCGGCCAGGCCGACGCTGTACTCCTGGTCGTCGGACAGGACGAACGCCTTCTTCGGGCTCTTGGCCTTCACCAGGAAGTCGGCGATGCCGGGGCCCTGGTCGGAGTCGTTCGCCACGACGCGGTGCCAGTAGGTCCAGCCGTTGTTGGCCAGGTCGGGGTTCGTCGCGGACGGCGAGATGCTGGGGATCTTCCCCTCCTCCAGCTGACCGCCGATGGCCTTCGACTCACCCGAGAACGCCGGGCCGATGAGGCCGACGATCTTGTCCTGGGTGATGGCCTTCGTGATCAGCGAGGTGGCCTGGTCGGCCTTGCCCTGGCTGTCGTACGGCACCAGCTCGATCTTGATCTTGGGGTTCTTGGCGTTGTACTCCTCGACCGCCATCACGGCCCCGTTCCGGGGCGGGATCACGATCGCCGCGTTCTCACCGGTGAGGTCACCCATGAACCCGATCTTGACCGAGGTGACGTCGCCGCCCCCGTCGCCACTGCCGCCGCCTCCAGCGCAAGCCGCGAGCACCAGCGACGAAGCCGCCGCCAGCGCCAGAACTCGGCCGAGTCGTGCTCCTGACACCGGAATACCTCCCATGACCAACCAGCCCGCCGGTAGGCGGAGCCCTCACACGAGGGCGTGGGTTAGGGCAGGAACGTAGCTTCAGTTGAACTCGGTGAACAGGTGGTCTTACTGCTCTGTGTCCACATCGTGACGGTAGTCACGGGAAAATCGCCTGCGGTTAACAACCTCAAATCCAGCTCAAATCGCCGCAGGTCACAAGGTCAATGCGCGCAGTAACCAAGAATGACCAACGGGACCCGTCCGATACTCGAACAGGTATCGCAGTGGTGATACTCACCCGAAGTTTTCGATGACGGCTTCCGCGACGGCCTTCATGGTCGTGCGGCGGTCCATCGCGGTGCGCTGCACCCAGCGGAATGCCTCGGGCTCCGACAGACCCTGCTTGGTCATCAGCAATCCCTTGGCGCGCTCGACGACCTTGCGCGTCTCCAGCCGCTCGGTGAGCCCGGCGACCTCGTTCTCCAACGCCTGCAGCTCGGCGAACCGGCTCATCGCCAACTCGATGGCGGGCACCAGGTCGCGCTTGGCGAACGGCTTGACCAGGTAGGCCATCGCGCCCGCGTCCCGGGCCCGCTCCACCAGGTCGCGCTGGCTGAACGCGGTGAGGATGACGACCGGCGCGATGCGCTTGCCCGCGATCACCGACGCGGCCTCGATGCCGTCGACCTTCGGCATCTTCACGTCCATGATGACCAGGTCGGGCCGCAACTCGGTGGCCAGCGTGACCGCCTCGTCGCCGTCGGCGGCCTGACCGGCCACCTCGTACCCCTCCTCGCGGAGCATCTCGACCAGGTCGAGGCGGATGAGGGCTTCGTCCTCGGCCACGAGGACACGCCGGGGCGTGACCTCTGGCTGGGCCTCGGCAGCCTGATGGGTCACCGGGGTCCTCCTGACACTCTGACGGCGGCTCGACGCGGTCGCGTCGCGTGAAACCGCAGTCTACCGGCGGGCCCGGCGCTGTCCGCGCGGTTGGGCCGTGATCACGGCCACCGGGTCCGACTTCGTCGGTTCGGGTGGCCGCGATCGGCCGAACGCGGGATCGCACGCCCGCCGGTTACCGCACCGGTTCCCGGCAACTTCTCACGCACCGGCCCGAGCGGACAGCCGGCCGACGCGCGACCCGGCGACCGCACCGACTCCACCCGACCCGACACCGCCCGCCCGGGCTTCGCGCGCACCAGGCCGGGCAGAGCTGAGGGCTGGGCAGGACCGGGCGGGCGGGGCGGGGCCGGGCAGGACCGGGCCGGGCAGGGCGCGGCAGGGCCGGGCAGAGCCGGGCAGGGCCGGGCCAGGCCAGGCCAGGCCGGGCCAGGCCAGGCCAGGCCAGGCCGAGCCAGGCCAGGCGGGGCGCGGCAGTGGCAGGCGGGCACGGCACGATCGGGCCGGGCGGCCGGCGGGCGGTGTCGGTTCCGCCCTGCCCGGCTCGCCGGCCAACCGGGCGGGGTGGTCGGGTGGGTTCGGGGCCGCCGCCCGCCGCACCGAACGAAGCGGCCGTCGCCGGACCCGCTCCCCCGCCGGTTACCGCACCGCGTGCGGCGGCTCCCACCACCCCGTCACGCCCTCGGGCCACTCGGCCGCCGCCAGCGCCGATTCGTGCTCGGGGTTCGGCGCTTCGACCTCGCGCAGGTACAGGTCGTACCAGCCGGTGGAGAGGCCGAGGCCGCCGCCCGCGCTGGGCACCTCCACCGAGCCGGGCAGGCCGAACACGGGGTGCAGCAACCGGTCCGCGATCTTCGGCACGCCGAGGCTCGTGGGCCACTCGACCCACCACCGGTCGCCCTGCACCAGCGCCCGCACCCACGGCGCGGCGCTGAACAGGTGGTAGCGGCGCAGCACCGCGCTGCCCACGCCGGTCGGGTAAGGCGTCTCGTCCAGGTGGTCCTGCTCCACCCGGGTCAGCGGGCCGTCGATGAACGCGCTGCTCATCCGGCGGCCCTTGAGCAGGTTGTGCACGTACCGCATGCCCTCGGCCCACGCGCGCTCGTCCACGCCCGCCAGGTGCACGGCCGCGTCGAGCCCGATCAGCCGCAGCTCCACCGACCGCGGGTGGTGGGTGACGCGCAGGCCGGCCACCCCCGCGACCCACGACTCGTCGTGGCGCGGCAGCAGCTCGTACAGCAGCGGCCCGAGGGCGTGCTCGGTGAGGTGCACGCGGGGGTGCGCGAACGGCTCGACGGTGCGGAACGCGTGCGCCGGCCGCAGCATGCTCGCGGGCGGGCGCAGTTGCAGGTGCCCGGCGGCGTCCAGGCCCGCCTTGAGCAGCACGCACTCCAGCGCGCGCTGGTCGTCGTGCTCGGCGTCGGGCAGGAACAGGCCGCGCACGTCGGCCTTGCCGTGCAGCGCGTCGACCACGCGTTCGCGCCGGTCGTCGGGCAGGCCGTGCAGCACGGCCTTCACCGCGGGCACGGCCTGGGTGAGGTTCTCGCCGGTGTAGCTCCGGCGGAGGTCGACCAGTTGCTCGGTCAACGACGATCGCGCCATGGCAGTCCTCGCTCCCGCCGCCCGGCCCGGCGCAACAAGGACGCGTCACGCGTCGTTCAACGGTCTTCGGTGTACCTCGCGAGCAGGGGTGCCCTCACCCCGCGGCGGATCACGCCACCCGGTTGCCGGGGAGTGGCTCCAGCCTCACGTCTGCTCGCACACGCCGTCACCGACGATAGCGCACCGTTGCCCCGGGGGCCGCGCGTCCCTAGCGTCTGGCGCATGGTGAGCGGGGCGGAGCGGTTGCTGGGTGTGCTGGCCGCGCACGGCGTCGAGGTCGTGTTCGGGCTGCCCGGTGTGCACAACCTGCCCGTGTGGGAGGCGCTGCGCACTTCCGGCATCCGCCTGGTCGGGGTGCGGCACGAGCAGACGGCGGTGTACGCGGCGGACGGCTACGCCCGCGCCACCGGCCGGCTGGGCGTGGCCCTGGTGACCACCGGTCCGGGCGCGGCGAACTGCCTGGGCGCGACCGGCGAGGCGTACGCGTCCGGCTCGCCGGTGCTGATCGTCGCCACCGACATCCCGTCGTCGCTGCGCCGCCCCGGCGAGTACCGCGGCACGCTGCACGAGACGCGTGACCAGCGCGCGATGTTCCTGCCGGTGGTCAAGGGCGGGTGGACGCTGCGCGAGGCGGAGTCGGTCGGCACCTACGCCGACAGCGCCGCGCTGCTGGCCACGACCGCGCCGCAGGGCCCGGTGTACCTGGGCGTGCCGACCGACTTCCTCACCGCGGACGCCGGGGTGTGGAGCCGCATCCCGACGCGGGCCCCGTCCGCGCCGGACGTGGGTCCCGGGGTGGAGCTGGTCGCGGGCGCGGAGCGGCCGTTGATCTGGGCGGGCGGCGGCGCGGCGCGGTCGGGGGCGGGCGCGGCGCTGGGCGAGCTGGCGTCGCGCATCGGCGCGCCCATCGTGACCACGTACGGCGCGCGCGGGCTGGTCGATCACCCGCACGTGGTGCACGGACCGGTGCACCTGCCCGAGGTCGGCGCGCTGTGGGACGAGGCGGACCTGGTCATCGGGGTGGGCAGCGACTTCGACGGGATGATGACCCAGAACTGGCTGCAACCCGCGCCGCCGCGGTTGTTGAACGTCAACGTCGAGGCGATCCGCAACTACCGGCCGGACGTGACGCTGCGCGGCGACGCCCGGGTGGTGGTGTCGGCGCTGGCCGCCGCCGTGCCCGCGCGCCCGGAGAACGGCGTGGCCGACCGGGTGGCGGAGCTGAACGACCTGGTGCGCAAGGCGGTGGAGGCGGACGAGCCGCGCGCGGTCCCGTTGCTGGAGGCGCTGGAGGGCCGGCGGGTGGTGGCCGACATGTGCGTGGCCGGGTACTGGGTCGGCGGGTTCGGCCGGGTCACCCGGCCGCGCGGGCTCGCCTACCCGGTCGGGTGGGGCACGCTCGGGTTCGGGTTCCCGGCGGCGCTGGGCGCGGCGCTGACCGGCCGGGTGGTGGCGGTGTGCGGCGACGGCGGGTTCCTGTTCGCGTGCGGCGACCTGGCCACGGCCGCGCAGGAGCGGCTGCCGGTCACCGTGGTGCTGGTGGACGACGGCGGGTACGGGATGCTGCGGCACGACCAGGTGCGGGCCGGCCACGAGCCCTTCGGGGTGGACCTGCGGTCGCCGGACTTCGTGGCGCTGGCGGGGAGCTTCGGCGTGGAGGCGTCTGCCGTGGACGGTTTCGGCGCGGCGTTCCGGGAGCGGCTGGACGAGTACGCGACGCGGCCGGGGCCCAACGTGCTGGTGGTGCGGGCGGCCGCGCTGAAACCGCCGGTCACCACGTCACCGCGGTGGTACCGCCGGACCGGCCTGACCTAAGGTGTCGAACATGAGTTCGAACGAGCGGGTGTGGCCCGAGGTGGCCGCCCACGACGAGCTGCGGCTGCTGACCGAGTTCCTGACCTTCCTGCGCCTGACCGCGGTGTCCAAGGTGGAGGGCCTGAGCCGGGAGCACGCCTCGGCCGCGCCGATCCCGACGTCGCCGGTGGTGAGCGCGCTCGGCGTGCTGCGGCACCTGACGGCGGTGGAGCGGTGGTGGCTGTCGATCGAGACGGGCGGTGCGGACCTGCCGTCGCTGTGGGGCGAGGACGCGGACGCGTCGTGGCGGCTGCGGGAGGGCGACACGGTCGAGTCGGTGATCGCCGAGTACCGGGCGGAGTGGGAGCACTCGGCGCGGGCGCTCGACGGGCTCGGGCCGGACGACCGCACGCGCGGCGACCGCGACGGCCGGGGCCGGACGGTGCGCTGGGTGCTCGCGCACCTGGTCCAGGAGACCGGCCGGCACGTCGGCCACCTGGACTTCCTGCGCGAGCTGGCGGACGGGCAGAAGGGCGAGTAGCGCCACTGCCGGCCGGCACGGCACGCCTGGCGGTAGGCCGAGACCGGGGTCGGCATCGGCGGGCGGAGGGTTCGGCGGGCAAGGGTTCGGCGGGCAGGGGTTCGGCGGGCGAGGGTTCGCCAGGCAGGGGTTCGGCGGGCGGAGGGTTCGGCGGGCAGGGGTTCGGCGGGCAAGGGCAGGGTTCGGCGGGCAGGGCGGGACAGGGCGGGCCGCGAGACCGCCGCGCGCCCGCCCTCCCGTGACGCGAGCGGGTGAACGGGCGTGCGGCCCCCGGGTTCGGCTGATTGGATCAACGCCCATGCGCCATCCGGTAGCGGTGCTCGCCGCGCTCCTGCTGTCCCTGTCCGCCGTGCCCGCGACCGCCGTCCCCGCGACCGCCGCGCCGGTCGCGCCCGCGCGGGCCGACGTCGACTTCACCGGGACCGTGTCCCTGAAGGGCTGCTCCGGCGCGGTCGTCCGGCCGCCCGAGCACGAACCGTCGGACCCGGCGCTGGTCATGACGAACGGGCACTGCGTGCGGTTCCTGGGAGCCCGCGAGGTCGTCCGGGACGAGCCGTCGGAGCGGGAGTTCACCCTGCTCAACGCCTCCGGCGACGGCTCGCTCGGCACGCTGCGCGCCTCCTCCCTGGTCTACGCCACCATGTTCGGCACCGACGTCGCGCTCTACCGGACCACCTCCACCTACGCCGACCTGGAGCGGCTGGGCTCGCGGGCGTTGGAGCTGTCGGCCGAGCACCCCGGCGACGGCATCGACATCACCGTGGTCTCGGGCTACTGGCGGCGCACCTACTCCTGCGAGGTGGACGGCTACGTGCACGAGCTGCGCGAGGGCCGGTACACGTGGCGGGGCTCGCTGCGCTACACCGAGGCGTGCCGCACCAGGGGCGGCACGTCCGGCTCCCCGGTGGTGGACGTGGCCACGGGCAAGGTGGTCGGCGTGAACAACACCGGCAACGAGGACGGCGAGCGGTGCACGGACAACAACCCGTGCGAGGTGGACGCGAACGGTGAGGTGACCGTGCGCCAGGGCATCGGGTACGGGCAGCAGACCCACCAGATCGTGCCGTGCCTGACCGGGGGCGGCCGGGTCGACCTGACCGCCCCCGGCTGCGGGCTGGCGCGACCGGAGGAGGGGTCGCGCTAGAACCGCTCGCCGGACAGCGCCCGGACCGCCGCCATCGGGTCGCCCAGGTGGTAGTGGTCCACGGCCAGGTAGGTGGGGGTCTTGCGGGCGGCGGGCTCGCAGAACCGGCGGGCCCGGTCGGCGAGCTTGCCGTTGTCCGTGGTCGCGGTGCCGGTGAACGGCACGTCGCGGAAGTGGTTCATCACGAACAGCGGCCGGAAGCCGGGCTCGGTGCGGGTGAGCGGCGTGCTCCAGCGGCTGTGACAGGACCAGTCCGAGCCGCCCAGGCCGGGTCCCATCGACCAGTGGTTCTCCACCGTCCACTCCGGCTGGTACATCACGCCGAAGCTGTCGCGCGGCACCGCGTCACCCGACCGGGCGTGGTCGGTGAAGATCATGAGACGGGTGCCGGCGGCGCGCAGGGTGTTCAGCGTCGGCCAGCCGCCGGTCCGCACGCCCGCGAGGTCGGGGCGGAACAGGAGGTCCCGCAGGCCGGTGACGCGGTCCAGCTCGGCGCGCAGCACCTCGGCGGCGACGTAGTCCTCCAGGAACACCGTGACGAACTCGTTCGGGTTGCGGCGCAGGAAGTCCACGATCCGCTGCAGGTCCACCCACAGCGCCACCGGGCGGCTGACCAACGTGCAGCTGTTGTGGCACAGGATCGCGCCGTCCGGGGTCTGGTGGACGTCCAGCTGGAACCCGCGCACGCCGTCCGCGAGCTGCCGCTCGATGCCGCGCGCCTGGTTCGGCGCGAGGTTGACGAACGGCGGGGCGAAGCCGCCGTCCACGCCGTTGGCGTAGGCGTTGTGCGCGGTGAGGAACGTGACCTGGTCCAGCCGCCGCTCGCCCTCCGGCGGCACGGGCACCCGCCGAGGGGACACCGGGGTGAGGTACCAGAGGTCCGCACCGGCGCCGACCCGCACCTGGTCCGTGCCGACGGCGACCAGGTGGCGGTCCGCGCCGGGGACCTTGAGGCGGTACCGGTCGGAGTCGCCGTCGGGCAGCACGTCCCACTGCGCGTCGGCGCTGTCGCACGGCGTCATCACGGCCAGGTCGCCCCGGCGGCCCAGGCACTGCGCGCCCTCGCGCAGCGTGCGGCCGACGAGGGTCCACTGCTGGTGGTCCTCGTCGCCCTTCGGCCGGCGTTGGAGCACGGACGTGCCCGACACGCCGGCGTTCAGGCCCGTGGTGGCGCTCTGCACGTAGTAGACGCCGTCGGCGGTCCCGGCGTGCGCGGTGACCGGCGCGGCGAGGGCCGCGGCCGCGAGGAGGGTGGCGATCAGGACTGGTCGGGTGGCGCGCATCAAGACGTCCTCTCGAAGGCTCCGCGGCGGCGGCACCCCGAGAGTAAACGCGAAAACGGTTCACGTCAGCCCGTCCTACGCTGGTGCCATGACCGAACCGTGGGGTGACCCCGAGAAGATCCGCCGCATCCTGGCGGAGGGCGAGACCTGGGCCGTCGTGGGGCTGGCCGAGAACCCGAGCCGGGCCGCGTACGGCGTGGCCCGGTTCCTCCAGCAGCGCGGCAAGCGCATCGTGCCCGTGCACCCGGACGCGCCGACCGTGCACGGCGAGCAGGGCTACGCGTCGCTGGCCGACATCCCGTTCCCGGTCGACGTGGTGGACGTGTTCCGCCGGTCCGAGGCGGCGGGCGAGTTCGCCGACGAGGCGGTGCGGATCGGGGCGAAGGCGGTGTGGTTCCAGCTCGGCGTGCTCGACGAGGAGGCGTTCGGCCGGGCCACCGAGGCCGGGCTGGACATGGTCATGGACCGCTGCCCCGCGATCGAGTGGGCCGAGCACGGGCCGCGCTGATCACCGGCGGACCGCCGGGAACCCGTGCCCGCGGGCGGCGACCACGACGACCACGACCGGCACGAGGAGCGCCAGCGCGCTCCACGGCAACGCGCCCGCGCCGAACCGGTCGAGCAGGACGCCGCCCGCGACGCCGCCGCCCGCCATGGCCGCGTTCCACACCGTGACCAGCAGGGCCTGCGCGGGGTCGGCGGCCTCGCCGCCGGCGTCGCCGACCGCTGTGGTGAGCAGCGTCGGCACCCCGCCGAAGCCCAGGCCCCACAACGCGGCCGCGACGTGCACGAGCAGTGGCGACGCCGGTTCGGCGGCCAGCACGGTGACCGCGACCGCGACCAGCACCGCCGCCGTGATCATGAGCACGCGCAGGCGGCGGTCGATGTGCGCGCCCACCACCCAGATGCCCGCCACCGACGCGACGCCGAACACCAGCAGCACCGCGTCCACCCGGTCGGCCAGGCCGAGGCGGGCCAGGTACGCGGCGACGTAGGTGTAGAGGACCGTGTGCGCGAGCACGAACACCAGCGCCACGACCAGCACCGGCACGACGCCGGGCCGGGCGAGCGTCCGACCCACCGGGATCCGGCCGCCGCGCGGCTGACCGGGCAGGTCCGGCACGACCGCCGCCACCCAGCCGAGCAGCACCGCGGCGATCGCCGTCACGGCCCAGAACGCGGCGCGCCAGCCGAGCGCGCCCCCGAGGAACGTGCCGGCCGGCACGCCGAGCGACAACGCGACCGGGATGCCGGTCATGACGAGCGCGGTCGCCTTGCCGCGCAGGTGGTCGGGCGCGATCCGGCGGGCGTAGCCGGCCAGCAGCGCCCACACCACGCCCGCCGCCACGCCGGCGACGAACCGGGCGGCCAGCGTGAGCGCGAAGTCCGCGGACGCGGCGGTGACGGTGTTGGCCAGTGCGAACCCCGCCACCCCCACCAGCAGCAAGCGCTTGCGCGGCCAGCCGGAGGTGATCGTGGACAGCGGGATCGCCGCCGCCACCGTGCCGATCGCGTAGACGGTGACGAGCTGGCCGGTCGCGGCCTCGCTCACGCCCAGGCCGGCGCTCATGCCGCGCAGCACGCCGGCGGGCAGGGCCTCGGTCAGGACGGTGGTGAACGCGGCCGTGGCCAGCGCGAGCAGTGGCCGCAGGGGCAGCTTCGCCGCGCCCGGCGCGGCGGTCGTCGGTGTCGTGGTGGTGCGCATGCCGCATGGTGGAACCTGACACCGGTGTCAGTTTCAACCCCTGGCGTTCCCGTAGCGGTCGCGTGGAGCCGATCAGTAACCTGCGGGCCATGCCGGTCGTCGCGCTCAACGGGATCAACCTCAGCTACCAGGTGGAGGGCGAGGGGGACCTCGTCGTGCTCGTGATGGGCACCGGCAGCCCCGGCCGGGTGTGGCACGCGCACCAGGTGCCCGCGCTGCGCGCGGCGGGGTTCCGGGTGGCGACGCCGGACAACCGCGGCATCCCGCCGACGGACGAGTGCGCGTCCGGGATGGTCATCGGGGACCTGGTGGGCGACGTCGCGGCGTTGATCGAGTCGCTGGGCGGTCGGGCGCACGTGGTCGGCACGTCCATGGGCGCGCGGGTGGCGCAGGAGCTGGCGCTGGCCCGGCCGGACCTGGTGTCGAAGGCCGTCATGCTCGGCACGGCGGGCCGCAACGACCCGGTGCAGAACGCGCTGTCCCGGGGCGAGCGCGAGCTGCACGACCAGGGGATCACGCTGCCGGCGCGGTACTACGCGGCGGTGAACGCGGTGCTGAACCTGTCCCCCGCGACGCTGCGCGACCCGGTGGTGGCGCGCGACTGGCTGGACGTCTTCGAGTTCACCGGCTCGACGGTGGGCAAGGGCGTGCGGGCCCAGATGGAGATGAACGAGTTCGACAACAGGCTCGACGCCTACCGCGCCATCAGCGTGCCGTGCCTGGTGGTGGGGTTCGCCGACGACCGCGTGCTGCCCCCGCACCTGGCCCGCGAGGTGGCCGAGGCCATCCCGGGCGCGCGGTACGAGGAGGTGGCCGACGCGGGCCACTACGGCTTCCTCGAACAGCCCGCCGCGGTCAACCGCCTGCTGGTGGACTTCCTCCGGGGCTGAACCGCCGCACGCCCCGGCCGAGCCGGGACCACCCAGCGTGACCGCCCGACCACGGGAACTCGCCTACCCCCGCGCCGCGAACGCCGTTACCGTCGTTCGCGACCTGGTGGGAGGGCAGATGGACGCGCGACGCGGCGGGGGCCGGCTGGGCCGCACCGCCCGCCTGGTCGCGCTGGTCGTGGTCGGCGGGGTGACGGTCCTGGTGCTGGTCCCCGTGGCGGTCAACGCCGTCACCGGCGGGTCGGCGCCGCGGGTGCTCGGCCCGTACGCGTCGTGGCTGTGGCCGGCGCTGGCGGGGCTGTCCGCGCTCACCGCGTGCCTGGCGGCGTGGGACCGGCTGGCCGCGCTGCTCGTGCGGCGGCGTCCCGCGCACCCGACGAACCGGCGGGTGGCGCTGGACCGGGTCGAGCGGTTCGTGCGGGCGCGCGTGGCCGGGTCGCCGGCCGAACAACTCCGGCTGAAGCTCGGCGTCGCGCCCCGCGTCGGACCGCGCCTGCCGACCCGGATCCGCGACCCGCTGGTCGTGGTGGGCGAGCCGGGCGCGGGCAAGACGACGTTGGTGCTGGAGCTGGCCGAGGCGTTGCTGGCGCGGGCCGCGGCCGACCCGATCCGGCCGATCCCCGTGGTCGTGGACCTCGGCGGATGGCGGCGTGACGACGACTTCCGCGAGTGGCTGCTGCGCGTGCTGGCCGACCGGTACCGGATCGCGCCGCGGGTCGGCCGGGCGTGGCTGCGGGAGCGCAACCTGGTGCTGCTGTTCGACGGGCTGGACGACCTCGCCCCGGTGGACCGGGTCGAGTGCCTGGCGTGGATCACCGCGCTGAACGTGCCGCAGGTCGTGGTGTGCACCGACGGCGACGAGCACGAGCACCTGCCCCGGTACCGCGTCGTGCGCGTGGAACCGTTGGCGCGCACCGTGGTGCTGGAGCTGATCGACGCGTGCGGGCCGCGGTTGGACGGGCTGCGCGACGAGCTGGACAAGAACCCGGACCTCTGGGACGAACTGCGCACGCCGCTCGCGTTCGGACTGCTGGCGCTGGCCTACCGGGCCGGGCGGGTCGAGTACCGGGGCGTGCTGGACACCTACGTGGTGGAGTCGGCCGCCCGCGGCGTCCGTCCTGATCGGACGGTGCGCGCCCTGCGCTTCCTGGCCAGGATCGCGCGGCGCCGGCACGACCTGGTGGCGCGGTCGCACCTGCCCCCGCGGCACGTGTGGCTCGACTTCGTCGGCCCCGAGGTGGTGTGGCGGATGTTCCGGCGGGCCGCGCCGGGCGCGTTGGCGGGCGCGGCGGCGGCACTGGGTTTCGTGGTCGGTGTCCGACTGGGCCTGGTCGCGGGCGCGGTCGCCGCCCTCGCCACGATCGCCTTGCCCCACGGCGACTTCCGGGTGCCCCGCAGTGATCCCCGCCGCGGGAACCTCTGGGCGGCAACGGGTTTCGCGGCCGGGGTCGTGGTGGTCGGCGCGGTGGCCTGGCTCGGCGGCCTGCTCGGCGCGTCGGCCGCGCGGTGGCCGGCGCCGGTCGGGTACGCGCTGGTCGTCCTGGTCACGCTGCTCGTCGGCTACGGCAACACCCGCGACCGGTACTGGGCCGTGGTGTGCGCGCTCGTGCCGGCCGGGGTGATGGCGGTGACGGGGCCTTCGCCGGAGTTGGTGTCGGGCCTGGGGATCGGGCTCGGCACGGGCGCGGTGGCGGGCGTGTTCGTCGGCGGTCTGCGCGAGGTGTGGTCGGGCCTGCGGGTGCGGCCGGTCACCGGGCTGCGCTGGCTGCCGGCGGCGGGCGCGGTCGGGGTTGGCCTCGCGGCGCTCGCGGGCGCGGAGGTCCGGCCGTCGGCGTGGGGCGCGGTGACCGGGCTGCTGGTCGGCCTGGCCGTCACGCCGCTCGCGGACCGGCCCGCGCACCCGGTCGCCGAACTGCTCGCCCGGCCGCTCGCGCTGGACGAGTTCCCCTTGCGGCGCAAGGCGGTCCTGCAATCCGCGCGGGACCGGGTGCTGCTGGTCGACGGGCACCGGTTCCCGCACGACCTGGTCCGCGACCACCTCGCCGAGTGCGACCCGGCGGACCTCGTCACGACGGTCGAGCGCCGACGGGCCGAGCTGCACCCCACCGGGTCCGGCCCCAGGGCTTGAACACCGACAGCGCCGTGTTCACCGTGTAGAGGGTCAGCGAGACGCAGGCCGCGGCCAGCACGTCGCCGCCCGCCGTGCCGACGACGCCGTCGGCCGCCTCGTGCAGCGCCGAGCGCAGCGAGAACGTCGTGGCGACCACGGCCACGACGGTCAGCGCGAACTTGGCCAGCACCCACTTGTGCCGCACCAGCCCCCACTTCGTGCCGAGCGACAGCACCACCCCGGTGACCAGGGCGGCCAGCGCCAGCGGGAGCACGACGGCGTCGCCGAGCAAGGACATCGCCTGGTACAGCTGCGGCGCGTCGAACGCCGCCAGCGCCAGCACGAGCATCCCGATCGTGACGCCCAGCCAGCCGACGGACGTGATGACGTGCAGCAGCACCCAGGACTTGCGCGCGTTCGGTCTCATCATGGCGCACAGCGTGGCGCGGGCCGCCCCGTCACCGCGTCGGCCCGGCGGCGGCTCGTGCGCCTACGCCTGCCGACGTACCCAGTGCGCCGGGCGGGTCACCGACTTCGGCAGCCTGGTCGCCTCGTCGCCCGCGGCGGCGTCCACCTGGGCCTGGGTGAGGAAGAAGCTCCCGGTCAGGTCCGCGCCGGACAGGTCGGCCCCGCGCAGGTCCGCGCCGATGAAGTCGACCAGCCGCAGGTCCGCCTTCGTCAGGTTGGCGCCGATCAGGTACGCGCCGCGCAGCGTGGACGCCCGCAGGGTCGCGCGGGTGAGGTCCTTGCCGACCAGGTCCGCGCCGCGGCGGTTCTTGCCCTTGCCGCGGGTCAGCTCGCTGGCCCGCAGCAGCAGGGCATTCGCCCGCTCCCAGCGCGGGCCGACGTCCAGCGCGACGAGGTCGTCCGGTGTGCCGGCGGTCAGGGCCTCGATCTCGTCCCTCAGCTCGCGCACGGCGGGGTGCAGCGCGCGGGCGCGCTCCAGCTCCAATGCCTCGGTCAGGTACCACAGCAGCTCGTGCAACTGCCGCATGACCGGGAACACGTCGAACATGGTCCGTGCCGACGCGGGGTCGTCGCGCCAACTCGTGCCGCCGAACGTCACCTGCGACACCTGCTGGCCCGCGCCGAAGCAGTCGTACACCGTGCAGCCGCGGAACCCGGAGTCCCGCAGCCGCGAGTGGATGCCGCAGCGGAAGTCGTCGCGCAGGTTGGGGCACGGGGTGCGGGCGGGCTTGTCGATCGCGAAGTCGACCGACTGGGCGAACGCGGGCACCACGCAGCACAGGGCGAAGCAGCGCGTGCAGTCCGCGCGGAGTTCGTTCATGCGCTCAGCGTGTCCAGGATCTGCTGCCCGTACTTGGCGAGCTTGTTCTCGCCGACGCCGCTGATCGCGCTCAGCTCGTCCAGCGTCGTGGGCACGGTCGCGGCGATCTGCCGCAACGTCGCGTCGTTGAAGATGATGTAGGGCGGGACGCCCTGCTCGCGCGCCTGCGCCGTGCGCCACGTGCGGAGCTTCTCGAACACCGGCGCGGCCTCGGCGGGCAGGTCCACCGGCGCGCCCTTGGCCGCCTTGGCGGTCTTGACCTTCGCCGAGCGCTCCGGCTCGCGCCGCATCAGCACCTTGCGGCCCTGGTAGAGCACCTCGTCGCTGGCCGGCGTGAGCACGAGAGTGGAGTACTCGCCCTCCACCGCGAGCAGGCCCTGCGCCAGGAGCTGCCGCACCACGGCGCGCCAGCCGCTCTCGTTCAGCTCCGTGCCGATGCCGAAGACCTTGAGCTGGTCGTGGTCGTGCTGGATCACCTTCGCGGTCTTGCGGCCGAGCAGGATGTCGATCGTCTGGCCCGCGCCGAACTTCTGCCGCCGCTCGTTGCGCAGCCGCACCACCGTGGACAGCACCTTCTGCGCCGCCACCGTGCCGTCCCACGTCTCGGGCGGCGCGAGGCACGTGTCGCAGTTGCCGCACGGCGTGCTCGCCTGGCCGAAGTAGTCGAGCAGCCGCACGCGGCGGCACTCGACCGTCTCGCACAGCGCGAGCATCGCGTCCAGGTGGGCCATGAGCCGGCGGCGGTGCTGCTGGTCGCCCTCGGAGTCGTCGATCATCTTGCGCTGCTGGACGACGTCCTGCAGGCCGTACGCCAGCCACGCGGTGGACGGCAGCCCGTCGCGGCCCGCGCGGCCGGTCTCCTGGTAGTAGCCCTCGACCGACTTGGGCAGATCGAGGTGGGCGACGAACCGGACGTCCGGCTTGTCGATGCCCATGCCGAAGGCGATGGTGGCGACCATCACCAGCCCGTCCTCGCGCAGGAACCGCGACTGGTGGCGCGCGCGGGTGCCCGCGTCGAGGCCCGCGTGGTAGGGCAGGGCGGGGATGCCGTTCTGGGTCAGGAACTCCGCCGTCTTCTCCACCGAGTTGCGGGACAGGCAGTAGACGATGCCCGCGTCGCCCTGGTGCTCGGTGCGCAGCAGCTCCAGCAACTGCTTCTTCGGCTCGTTCTTGGGCACGATGCGGTACTGGATGTTCGGGCGGTCGAAGCTCGCGACGAAGTGCTTGGCGTCGCCGAGGCGGAGGCGTTCGGCGATCTCGGCGTGCGTGGCCGGGGTGGCGGTCGCGGTGAGCGCGATGCGGGGCACCTCCGGCCACCGCTCGTGCAGGTGCGAGAGCGCCAGGTACTCGGGCCGGAAGTCGTGGCCCCACTGGGAGACGCAGTGCGCCTCGTCGATGGCGAACAACGCGATCCGGCCGCGCTCCAGCAGGCGGGTGGTCTGCTCGGTGCGCAGGCGTTCCGGGGCGAGGTAGAGCAGGTCCAGCTCGCCGGCCAGGAACTCGGCCTCGACCAGGGCGCGCTCGTCGGGGAACTGGGTGGAGTTGAGGAAGCCGGCGCGCACGCCGAGGTCGCGCAACGCGTCCACCTGGTCCTGCATCAACGCGATCAGCGGCGAGATGACGACCCCGGTGCCCTCGCGCACCAGCGAGGGGATCTGGTAGCACAACGACTTCCCACCGCCGGTCGGCATGAGCACCAACGCGTCGCCGCCCGCGACGACGTGGTCCACGATCTCCTGCTGGTCCCCGCGGAAGGATTCGTAACCGAAGACCCTTCGCAGCACCTCTTGCGAAGCCATCGCGCGATCCTAACGGACCCCTCCGACACCTCCGTCCGGCCGACCCCGGAAGACGTTGTGCCACTCGCGGCCCACGCGACCAACCACCCGTGCCCGCCCGTGCCCGATACGTCCGGTTCGGGACCGAGGAAGTGCAGATCGGTCGCGCCCCCGGCCACGACATCGACGACGAGCACATCGCGTACCACCGGAACCTGTGCGCCATCGCGCCCTCCGGTGGCGACGGCGACCGGCCGGTCGAACAGCGTCGCGTCGACGGCCCCGATGCGTGATGATGTCCGGCAGGGGGTGGTGGCGGTGGGGGAACTCTCCGAGGACGAGGCCAAGGCGTTGGCGGGCAGCCTGCGACGGCTGTTGCAGGTGGCGGCGGAGGCGGTGGAGCCCCGTGGGGCGTCGCCGTTGATCGCGAAGGTGCGGGAGCACCTCCGGTGCGAGTTGTCGGAGGTGTTGTCGGTCGCCACGCGGTTCGAGGTGTGGGAGCACGTGAACCTCCAGCGCGGGGTCGACGCGTACCTCGCGGCGCACACGCCGGACGCCGAGTGGTTCGGCCTCGGGGACGGCCGGCAGCGCGGGCACGACGACATCATGGGCATGCTGCTCTCCGCCCGGCACACCCCCCACTCCGGGATCGGCGCGGCCGACTACGCGACGGCGGCGGTGGGGCCGGAGGACAGCGTCGAGGTCGTGCAGCTCGGCCTGGCGCCGACCGCCGCGCCCGACGGCACGCCCGTGCTGGTGGGCATCCGCGGCCCCAACGACTTCGGGCCGCCCGCGTGCCGGCTGGAGGTGCTCGCGGCCGACCGCGCGGCGGCGCGGGCGGTCGGCGCGGAGGTCGAGCGGCTGATGCGGGAGCACGACGCGTTCCGCCGCCAGGTGCTCGCGTTCGGCGTGAGCGAGCACCGCGGCAACGAGCTGGTCACGTTCCTGCCCCGGCCCGCGCTGGACGCCGACGACGTGGTGCTGCCCGACGGCGTGCTGGACACGATCGAGGAGCACGTGGTCGGCATCGCCGAGCACTCCGCGCGGCTGCTCGCGGCGGGACAGCACCTCAAGCGCGGCCTGCTGCTGCACGGCCCGCCCGGCACCGGCAAGACGCACACCGTCCGCTACCTGATGAGCCGGCTGCGCGACTGCACGGTGATCCTGCTGACCGGCCCGGCGATGCGGTTCATCGGGCACGCGGCGGCGCTGGCTCGCAGGCTCCAGCCGTCGATGGTCGTGGTGGAGGACGTCGACCTGGTCGCCATGGACCGCGGCCACGCGCCCGGCGCCGCGAACCCGCTGCTGTTCACCCTGCTCGACGCGATGGACGGCGTCGGCGCGGACGCCGACGTCACGTTCGTGCTCACCACCAACCGCGCGGACGAGCTGGAACGGGCGCTGGCCGACCGGCCGGGGCGGATCGACCTGGCGGTCGAGGTGCCGCGACCGGACGCGGAGGGGCGACGCCGGCTGCTGCGGCTCTACAGCCGGGGCGTCGACCTGCGCGCGGACCTGGACCCCGTGGTCGAGGCGACCGAGGGCGTCACGGCGTCGTTCGTCAAAGAACTGCTGCGGCGCGCCGTGCTGAACGCGGTCCGGGACGACGGCGCGGGCGGCACGCCGGTGGTCGGCGACGAGCTGGCCGACGTCGCGCGCGCCATGCTCGACGAACGCGCCTCGCTGACGAACGTGCTGCTGGGCGGGCGTCCCGGTCCGGAGCGACCGCACCGCGGTCCGGTGGTGCGCGCCGTCCCGCCACCGGTCGGTCCCGGCCTGCACCCGGGCTGAGCGCCCGACGGTCGTTCGTTCCCCTCACGCCCCCGCCCGTGCCATGGTGGTCCGTAATTGGTCTGGACCTTCAGCGGAGAGGGGATCGGGACGATGCGCGGCACCACCGTGTTACCGGGAACGCCCAGCCGGGCGCCACGCGAGGGCGAGCTGCCCGTGCACCGGCTGGAGGTGCCGGCGCCGGACGCGCTGCCGTTCGCGATGGGCACGTTCGACACCATCGGGCCGATGTCGCGGGCGTCCTTCCCGCACCGGCACACGTTCCACGAGATCGTGCACGTCACCGGCGGCACCGGGACGCACGTGGTCGACCTCGCCCGCTGGGAGCTGCGCCCGCCGCACCTGTGCGTGATCGCGCCCGGCCAGGTGCACCACTGGGACGACGCGCGCGACCTGCAGGGCACGGTGCTGCTGTTCACCGACGACTTCCTGCTCGACCACCCCGCCGACCGCGACCTGCTGCGCCGGATCAGCGAACGGCCCTGGCTGACGCTGGACGAGATCGCGCACGCCCGGGTCGCCCGGACGATCGCCGAGCTGCACGACGAGTACCGGCGCGGCGAGGCGGGCGTGGAAACCGTGCTGCGGGCGCTGCTGCACGTGCTCGTGGTGCGCGCGGCCCGACTGCCGGCGACCCCGGCCGCCGCGCCCGCCCGGCCCGGCGCGGTGGCGGAGGAGTTCGTCCGGCTGGCCGGGCGCGCGGACCACGACCTGTGGTCGGTGCGGGCGTACGCGGAGCGGATCGGCGTCACCCCGGGCTACCTGACCGAGGCGGTGAAGGCGGCGACCGGGCGGACGCCGTCCCAGCTCGTCCGCCAGGCCCGCACGCACGAGGCGCAGCGGCTGCTGGTCAAGACGGACCTGACCGTGCGGCAGGTGGCGAACCGGGTGGGTTTCGCCGATCCCGCCTACTTCTGCCGGTTCTTCCGCCGCGAGGCGGGCGTGAGCCCCGGCGCGTTCCGGCGCGCGGCCGTTCACAGTGAGCGAGCCGGGTAACGGCGACCGCGAGGATCACCACGACCGGCGGTCCCAGTCCATCGTCGGGTCCGCGCGCCGCTCGTAGGTTCGGGGTATCCCGACCAAGCCCCACGAGGAGCAGGCATGGACGCATCGACGGACGGCGACCGCGGCCCGACCGGGCACACCCCCGGCGACGAGACGGACCCCCGCCACCTCAGCCGCAAGACGGTGCTGCGCGCCGCGTTCGCGGCGGGGGTCGCGCTGCCGGTGGCCATGATGGGCGTGCCCGCGCTGGCCCGCACGGTCGGCGCGCGCGGCGAGCAGGTGGAGCTGACGCCGGCGTGCGACGACGGCGACGACCCCACCCCGCCGCAGACCGAGGGCCCCTACTTCAAGCCCAACTCACCGCGCCGCACGTCGCTGGTCGACGCGGGCACCGCCGGCACCCGGCTGACCGTCACGGGTTACGTGTTCGGGCTGGCGTGCCTGCCGCTGGGCAACGTGCTGATGGACTTCTGGCAGGCGGACGTCAACGGCGTGTACGACAACACCGGCTTCCGCTTCCGGGGCCACCAGTTCACCAACCCCGACGGCTCGTTCTCGCTGACCACGATCGTGCCGGGCCTCTACCCCGGCCGCACGCGGCACATCCACGTGAAGCTGCAGGCGCCGGGCAGGCCCGTGCTGACCACCCAGCTGTACTTCCCGGGCGAGCCGCGCAACAACACCGACACCATCTTCGACCCCCGGTTGCTGATGGAGGTGCGGACCGTCGGCAGCGCCCGCGAGGCGAAGTTCGACTTCGTGCTGAACGTGCCGCAGAGCAGCACCACGCGGCCCACCAGCACGACCACCACGCCGTCGTCGCCGGGTGGCGGCACGTGGGCGGTGGGCACGAATTACGCGGCGGGCGCGACCGTCACCTACAACGGCGTCGGGTACGTGTGCTTGCAGGGGCACCTCGCCCAGCCGGGCTGGGAACCGCCGAACGTGCCCGCGCTGTGGCGCGCGGAGTGACCGCGGCCTGACGCCCGCGGGACGACCCCCCCGCGCCCCGCGCCCCCGGGGGCGCCCCCCCGCGACTGGTCCTTGACCAGCTGCGG
>NZ_JBHYXZ010000011.1:71860-79731 GCF_042752395.1 Actinosynnema sp. NPDC059335
GGGCCCCCCCCCCCCGCGGGGTGGGACCCCCCCTCCGGGCCCCGGGGGGGGGCGCCGTTGTCCACCGCGCCCTCCCCCCCGGGCCCCCCCCCCCCCCCCCGGGGGGGGGGGGCCCGCGCCCGAGGTCAGGAACCCGAGCCGGCGTGGCGCGGCGGCACGGCGACCGGCTCGCGGAACAGGTCGGTGTAGGAGCGCTGCTCGTCGCGGCGCGGTGCGGTCACGTCCTCGGGCCGGGACGTGTCCGGGTGGCTGAACAGCGCTTGCTGCGTGGTTGACATGTGCTTTCCGACTTTCTCCGCGCCCGACGCGTGCTCACGGCCGGCGGTGCCGGTCCGGAGGTCTCCGCGTGGCGCGAGGGGTATTCGGAGTTCTGAAAAAGAAGAAGTGGAACGACCCCGATGTCACCCACGGTACACGCCACCGCGCCCGTACCGCCACCGGGTTGCGCCGGCCACTCCCGCGTCGCACCGTCCACTCCGGACCCGTGACCGCCGCCCGCACTCGGATCACCCGTCCGACGGAACCCGCGACGGCCACCGGACGAGTCCGCGCCGATCCACAGTGGACCGACCTCGGCACGCGCCTGACCTGCCGATCCGCTCGGTTACGATGCCTCCCGACCCGAGGGGGGCCATGGCACACGACGGATCCGAGGGGCGCGCGGACGAACGGCTCGACGCCGAGGGCGAGGTCGCGGCCGCCCGGCTCGCCCTGGCCGAGGGCGACCTGCGCCACGCCGCGCGGCGGCTGGCCGACGCGATGGCGGCCGACCCGCGCCTGCCCGACGTCCACGAGGCGCTCGCCGAGCTGGTCGCCCGCGCGGGCGGGCCGGTGCGGGCGTTGCGGCACTTCGAGCCCGGACCCGAGCGGGCGTCCACCGGCACGATCGCCGCCCACGCGCACGTGTGCGCGATGGCCGGCCGCTGGGACCGGGCCGTGCCGGAGCTGTTCGCCGTCGCCGCGCGCGAGCCGCACCGCCCCTGGCTGGACGTCGCCTGGCTGCACCGCCCCGACCTGCCGGACCTGCTCGACCCCAACGCCGCCGCGATCGCCGCGGCGCGCTGCGCGCAGCCGTTGGCCGACCCGGTCGGGGAGGCCGAACGCGCACCGCTGCTGCCCGCGCTCGCGGTGCTGCGCGGCTGCGTCGCCCGCCACCCCGAGCACGCCATGCTGCTGTGGTGCGGCTCCACCCTGGCCCGCCGCCTCGGCGCGGCCGACGAGGCGATCGCGTGGGCGCAGCGGTCGTTCGACGTGGAGCCGACGCACGAGGCGGCGGTCGCGAAGGGCCACGCGCTGCGCACCGCCGGCCGCACCGAGGAGGCGTTAGCCGTCTGGCGGCGGGAAGCGGCCCGCACCCCCGAGGGCCACGACCTGTTCCTCCACATCGCCGACCTGCTGGAGGCGACGGGCCGGCCGGCCGAAGGGCTGGAGTGGGCGCTGCGCGTGGTGGACGCCAACCCCGAGCACCCGAAGGCCCTCGCGACCGCGCTCGGCCTGCGGCACGCCCTGGACGACGACGTGCGGCACCTCGTCGCCCTGGCCGACCACCTGCGCGACCACCCCGAGCACTCCTACGCCGCCGACGTGCTCGCCCGGCGCGCACGAGGCCGCCCGTGGCTGGGCGGCGTGCCGGAGGCCGCCGACGACCTGGTCGGCCTGCTGCGCGACGTGCTCCAGGAGTACGGGCCGTCGGCCGACGTCGAGCCGGAGGTGACGCTGGCCACGCCGGCGCCGCCGAGCGCCGTGCTGGCGCTGCGGCTGGCGTTCCCCCTGGCCGAGGTGGCGGTCGACCACGTGCCGGAGCCGGACCCGCGCCGGCCGGTCGGCGACGTCCGGCACGTCGTGTGGGCCTACGACGGGACGACGGCCCGACCCGCCGTGCCGCCGCCGTCGCCCGAGGCCGTCAAGGCGGTGCCGGCCGTGGCGGCGACGAGCTGGCCGTCCCTGCCCGCCGCCTACGACCGCGCCGTCGTGCTGTCCGCGCTCGACCCGCACGACCTGCTCGGCGTGCTCGTGCACCCGCCCGCGCCGACCGGGGACGTGGTGCGGCACGCGCCGCAGCGGTGGTTGCGGGGCGTGCAGGTGTGGGCGTGCCTGGGCCTGGCGCACCACCGCGCGGACGAGCCGTGGCCCGCCTCGCGCCGCCGCGGGCTGCTGGCGGACCTGCTGAACGGCCCCGAGGACTGGGTGGCGGAGGCGGCGGGGCTGGCGCTCGTGGCGACCGCCTGGGTGGAGCCCGCGACCCGGCCCGATGTCGCGGAACTGGTCGTGCACCGGATGCGCGCCGCGGTGCGGGCGCGGCGGACCCGTGAGGTCCCCGTGCTGGCGTCGCTGTGCGAGCTGGTGCTCGCCCTCCCGGAGGTGGACGACGGGTCCGCCGCGCTCGCCCGCGACGTGCTCGCCGGGGGCGCGGACTGACCGGCGTCGCCGACGCGTTGGGCTCCGGCCAGGGCCAGGACGGCCGGCGGGACGCGCTCGGCTCCCGGCGCCGGCCGGGACACGCGGTCGGCTCCGGCTCCGCGGTGAACGGTCAGGACGGCCGGCGCGGCGCGGTCGCGGCCGACGCGAGCAGCGACCGGGTGCGGGCCGGCGCGGTCGGCGGCAGCGCGGCGACGACGTCGGCGAGGGAGTCGGCGGCGAGGGCGCGCCGCCAGGCGTCGTGCGCGTCGGCCATCTTCGCGGCGAGCAGGCACGTGTCCCGGCAGTCCTGCGGCGGCAGCGCGCCGCGCCCCCGCTGCCGGATCTCGCGGCACTCGTAGGGCGAGGACGCGCCGTCCACCGCCTCGACCACCTGCAACAACGTGATCTCCGACGCCGGCCGGGCGAGCCGGAAACCGCCGCGGGGACCGGTGGTCGCGGCCAGCACGCCGGCCCGGACGAGCGCCTGCAACTGCTTGGCCAGGTAGGGCGCGGGCAGGTCGTAGTACGCCGCGAGCTGGGCCGCCGACGCGGTGGACCCCGGCTCGAGCTGCGCCAGGGTCGTCGCGCAGTGCAGTACCCACTCCGTGCTCACAGGCAGCTTCACACCGGCCAGTCTAACGGCGATATTGCGGATCAATTTTGTCCGAGATAGGTTGGCGGCGTACCGAGGCAAGGGAAAGGAACGTCATGCGCATCGCAGTCGCCGGCGCCACCGGCAACATCGGCTCCCTCACCGTGGCCGCCCTGGAGCGCGACGGGCACGAGGTCGTGCGCATCAGCCGCTCGCTGGGCGTGGACCTGTCCACCGGCGCAGGGCTGGACGAGGCCCTGGCGGGGGTCGACGCGGTAGTGGACGCGGTCAACGTGCCCACGGCGCGGCGCGAGGAGACCGTGGCGCTGTTCTCCGAGGCGACCCGGAACCTGCTGGCGGCCGAGGAGCGCGCGGGCGTGCGGCACCACGTGCTGCTCTCGATCGTCGGCATCCACCGCGTCGAGGGCAACGTGCACTACGCGGGCAAGCGCGAGCAGGAACGGCTGGTCGAGGAGGGTCCCGTGCCGTGGACGATCGTCCCGGCCACCCAGTTCCACGACTTCGCCGAGATGGTCGCGGGCTGGACCGAGCGGGACGGCGTCGCGACGATCGCGCCGCTGCTCGTGCAGCCGATCGCGCCGGCCGACGTGGCGGACGTGCTGGCCGAGGTCGCGGTCGGCGAGCCGCTCGGCCGCCACGCCGACCTCGCCGGCCCGGAGACGCAGGACCTGGTCGACATGGCGCGGCGCACGCACCGGGCGCGTGGCCGGGACGTGCGGCTCGTGCCGACGTGGTCGGGGGTGTTCGGCCCGGAGATGGCCGGGAACGTGCTGCTGCCCGGCGAGGGCGCGCGCATCGCGCCCACCACGTTCGAGGAGTGGCTCGCGAAGTCCGCGTGACGCGGACCGGTCCGGCGCCGGGGGGTTCGACGCCGGACCGGTGACGGTCACGCGGGAGCGGTCACGCGGTCGCGTCGACCAGGTGCTTGCGCTCCTCGCGGTCCTGCTCCAGCCCGGCGCCCTCCACGTCGAGGGTCGGCAGCCGGCGCAGCCACTTCGGCAGCCACCACGCCTTCTCGCCGAGCAGGGCCAGCGCCGCGGGCACCAGGACCATGCGGACCACGAACGCGTCGAACAGGATGCCGATCGCCAGGGCGAACGCGATGGACTTCATCGGGCCCTCGCCCGCGGGCACGAAGCCCGCGAACACCGAGAACATGATCAGCGCGGCGGCCACGACCACGGGCGCGGCCTGGCGGAACCCGGTGCCGATCGCGTCGACCGGGGCCTTGCCGTGGTGGTGCGCCTCGTGCATCCGGGACACCAGGAAGATCTGGTAGTCCATGGCCAGGCCGAACAGGATGCCCACCATCAGGATCGGGGTCAGGCTGAGCAGCGGGCCGGTCGTGTCGAGGTTGACCGCGTCGGCCAGCCAGCCCCACTGGAACACCGCCACCGTCGCGCCGAGCGAGGCCCCGATGGTGAGCAGGAAGCCGAGCACGCCGACCAGCGGGACCAGCAGCGACCGGAACACGAGCACCAGCAGCACCAGGGCGAGGCCCACGACCAGCGCCAGGTAGACCGGCATGGCGTCGTCCAGCGCCACCGCCACGTCCACGCTGACCGCGGTCGCGCCGGTGACGTAGGTGGTCGCGCCCTCCACGTCGGCCAGCCGGTCCCGCAGGTCGGTGACCAGCTGCTCGGTCGCCTGCGTGGCCGGGCCCGACTCGGGGATCACGGTGAGCATGGCGGCCGTGCCGTCGGCGTTGGGCCGGGGCGGCGTGACGAGCGCGACGTCGTCGAGGCCCTGGATGGTCGGGGCGGTCGAGGCGGCGGTGGCCGCGGCGCCGTCGCCCTCGAACAGCACCACCAGCGGGCCGTTGAACCCCTCGCCGAAGCCCTCGGCGAGCACCCGCTCCGCGCGGGCCTGGGTGGAGTCGGCGGCCGGGGCCGGGACCAGCGTGGTCTCCATCGCCGTCACCGGCACGGCGATCACGCCGAGGCCGACGACGGCGAGCAGCAGCGCCGCGACCCGGTTGCGGGTGACCGCGCCGATCCAGCCGCGGAAGAAGCCGCGCCCGTCCGCCTCGGTGTCGGCGTTCGCCGGCCCGTCGCCCGCGGGGGCCGTGCGCTCCTTGCGCGGCAGCACCCGGCGGCCGAGGTAGCCGAGCACGGCGGGCACCAGCGTGACCGCGACGAGGACGGCGACCACGATCGTCACCGCGGCGGCGACACCCATCTGGGTCAGGAACGGGATGCCGACGACGGCCAGGCCCGCCAGCGCGATGACCACGGTCAGGCCGGCCGTGACCACGGCGGAGCCCGCGGTGCCCACGGCGGTGCCGATGGCGTCGCCCACGTCCCGGCCGCGCCGCAGCTCGTGCCGGTAGCGGTTGATGATGAACAGGGCGTAGTCGATGCCGACCGCCAGGCCCAGCATCGCGGCCAGGATCGGGGTGGTGGACTGCAGGTCCATGAAGCCGGTGGCGATCGTGACGCCCAACGCGCCGATGCCCACGCCGACGGCGGCGGTCAGCAGGTTCATGCCGGCCAGGACGAGCGAGCCGTAGGTGATGGCGAGGACCAGCAGGGCGACGACGACACCGATGACCTCGGCGGGTCCGCCGACGTGCGGCGGGGCCTGCGTGGCCTCACCGGTCACCTCGGCGGGCAGCCCGGCGTCGCGGGCGGCGTCGAAGAGCGCGGTGCGCTGCTCCTCGGTGACCTCGCCCACGGGGGCCTCGTAGGTGACCGTGCTGTAGGCCACGTCCTGGTCGGCGTTCACGGTGGGCGCCTGCGGGTCGAGCGGGTTGCTGGCCGACGTGACGCCGGGCAGCTTCGACAGCTCGTCGACCAGCCCGGCGAGCTTTGGCGCGAGTTCGGGGGAGGTCAGCTTCCGGCCCTCCGGGGCCTGCACGACCACCCGCGCGGTCGCGCCCCCGCCGCCGCCGAACTCCTGGTCGATCTTGTCCAGGGCGGTGGTGGACTCCTGGCCGGGGATGGAGAAGGAACTCGACGTCGTCCCGGCCAGGGTGACCGCGCCGAGCGCCGTGCCGCCGAGGACCAGCAGCCACAGCAGGACGACGACCAGGCGGCGCCGGTGCGCGCCGAAGCCGAGTCGGTAGAGCAGACGTGCCATGGGGATCAGGGCTCCGGGTGGGTGGGGTGGGAGAGGGCGCGGTGGCCGAGCGCGTCGAGGCAGGTGGCGATGATGTGCGGCCGCCACGCGGTCTTCTCGCCCGTGTGGTTGGCCGCCAGGCTCAGCACGGCGAGCGCGCTGAGCATCCCGACCACCCGGACGAGCCGTTCGGTGTCGCCGTCGTCCTGCGTCACGCCGAACACCGCCAGCACGTGCTGGGAGAGGGCGTCCAGGCGGGTGCGGTCGCCGTCGTCGGCGCCCAGCACCCCGATCGCCCGCGATTCCAGCGCGATCAGGCCGGGGCGGTCCAGCGCGAAGTCGACCAGCAGCTCCACGGCCCGCCGGTCGCGGGTCGGGCCCGCGGGCGTGCGGGCCGCCTGCTCCAGCAGTTCCCTGCTGTGCGTGCGCCCCACGTCCCGGACCGCGTCGAAGAGGGCCTGCTTGCTCGGGTAATGGTGCAGCAGGCCGGCCTTCGACAGGCCGACCGCGTCGGCCAGGTCCTTCAGCGACGTGTGGTCGAACCCGTGGAGGGCGAACACCCCCGCCACGCGGTCGAGCAACCGGTCGTCGGTCTGCCGGCGCAACGCTCGTGCCATGGCTTCCACGGTACGCACCAACCAACCGATCCGGTCGGTAAGCCGACCGGATCGGTTGGTGGGATCGGTCACGCCCGAGCGCGCTACCCCGTGCCTGAGTACCTTGTCAATCCCCTGCGGAGCCCAATCCGCCCAACCACCGGCTCCGCATCGCGAAAGGATTGACGGGCCTTGACCCTGACCGACTTGCAGTCCCTTCCCATCGAGGTCGTCCGCGGGCCGCGCACCGACCCCTATGAGGACAAGGTGGCCACCGTCTACGCCGATGACCCCGAAGAGTGGCGCAAGGTCATCGGTGACGAGTTGCACTTCCAGTGGGGCGTCTACAACCACCCGGACTCCCCGCGCCCGGTCTCGCTCGACGAGGCGGGACGACGTCACCTCGACCGGCAACTCGAACTGGCCGGTTTCACCGGGCGGACGCCCACGCCGCGCCGGGTCCTGGACCTCGGCTGCGGCTGGGGCGCGGACCTGCGCGCGCTGGCCCGTCGGTTCCCCGACGCCCGGCGGCTGGACGGCGTCAACATCAGCCGCCGGCAGCTGGAGCACTGCGCCCGCGCCCTGGCCGACGACCGCCGCGTCCACCTCTACCAGGCGAACGCCCGCGACGTCGCGCTCCTGCCGGACCCCGGCGACCCGTACGACCTGACCGTCGTCCGCGGCGCGATCACGCACTTCCCGATGGACGTGCTGCGCGAGGCGGTCGCGGGGCTGTCGGCACGCGTCCGCGGCGGCGGGCTGCTGGTCATCTCCGACAACCTCTACAACGTGGACCTCGACACGTACACCTCGGCGATCCCCGATCGGGTGGACCGCCTGGCGTGCCGGCACCGCAAGACACCGGCCGACGTCACCGGGGCGCTGGAAGCCGGCGGCTTCGCCGTCGAGGACATCAGGGTGCTGCCGTCGAACACCGACGTGGCCCGCTCGCTGCTGGAGACCCGGAGCAACCTGGAGACCCACTTCCCCGAGGGCGTGACGGGCGCCCTGGAGGAACTGCGCGTCATGGCCGTGAACCTGTCCATCGCCGTGCTGAAGAACGAGATCTCCGCCTACAGCATCATCGCCCGCCGCCGGTGACGCGGTCGCGGGGGGGGGGGGGGGCCCCCCCCCCCCCCGGGGGGCGGGGGGGGCGCCGGGGGCGGGCGGGGGGGGGGGGGGGGTACGACACACCGTCCCACACC
>NZ_JBHYXZ010000011.1:79741-86312 GCF_042752395.1 Actinosynnema sp. NPDC059335
GAATATCTATAACCCCCCAAACATATAAAGGCCCCCCCGGGGGTGCGGGGGCCCCCCGGTGCGCCGCCCCCCCCCCGGGCCGGGGGGCCAGGGCGGCGCACGTGGTCCGTTCGGGCGTCGAGGCTCAGGACGCGGCCCCGACCGCCGTGGCGCGGGCCGCGTCGAGCAGGAGTTCGGCCAGCTCCCGCGGTGCGGTGACCATGCAGTCGTGGCCGGTCCGCAGCTCCCGCACCCGGGCCGGGGAACCGTTGGGCTGCACCGGCGGGACAGGCCGTCGGGTGATGCCCGCCGGCATCGCCCCGACGCAGTGGACGTGCGTCCGCGGGATGGCGTCCGCCGCCGGGTTGCCCAGCCGGACCGGCTGCCGCAGGGAGCGCACCGGCTGGTCGGACAGCATCCCCCGCAGCCAGGCGACGTCCGCCGGATCGGTGACGCCGAACAGGCCGTGCGGCGGCGGCAGCTCGGGCAGCGGCGGCACCCGCCAGCCGTCGCCGGACCGCGCGGCGAGGTCGACGAGGTCCCGGGTCACGGGCTGGACGTCCATCGCGCTCTCGCCGTCCTCCGGGACCATCGCGTCGAGGTAGACGAGGTGCGCGACGCGGTCCGGCACCCGGTCGGCCGCGGCGGAGACCACCAGGCCCGCGTAGCTGTGCCCGACCAGCACCACCCCGGTGAGGTCGTGGTGGGTGATCAGCGAGACGACGTCCTCGACGTGCGTGTCGAGCCCCACCTCGGGGTCGAGCAGGTGCGCCCGGTCGCCGAAGCCGGTGAGCGACGGCGCGAGCACCCGGTGCCCGGCCAACTCCAGCAGCGGCGTGACGCGCTCCCAGCAGCGGCCGCTGTGCCAGGCGCCGTGCACCAGCAGGAATGTGGGCATGTGGCAGTGACTCCCGTTCGCGCGAGGTGGGGTGGACAACCACGGTCACCATTCGTAACCCGGTACTGTTCGAGAACTGCCACCATCGTGATCGTCCGGCCGGTGTCGGGCAATAAGGCACATTCCCGTGCCCCGGTTCCCCGGAGGTAACCATGACGACCCAGGACGGCGGACCGCGCCGGGAGGACGCGTGCCGGACCCGCGTGGTGCTCGACATCGTCGGCGACAAGTGGTCGCTGCTAATCGTGCGCCAACTCCGGCACGGCCCCCGCCGCTTCACCGAGCTGAAGCGGGACGTCGACGGCATCAGCCAACGCATGCTCACCGTGACGCTGCGGAGCCTGGAGCGGGACGGGATCCTCACCCGGACCGTCCACAACGTCATGCCACCGCACGTGAGCTACGCGCTGACCCCGATGGGCAGGACCCTCCGCGAGGCCGCCGCGCCCCTGCTGGAGTGGAGCGTCGCCCACCTGGCCGCCATCGACACCGCCCGCGCCGACTACGACGCCCGCCACCCTTGAGGTGCCGCGCCCCGGTCACCCGGCCCACTGCAGGGCCGGCGTCGCGACGGTGGGGGCGAGGTGCAGCAGCGGGAACACGGTGGTCTTGTAGGAGCGCGCCCGGATCGTCGTGGCCGCCGCGCCGAGGAAGTAGAGGATCAGCCCCACCGCCGCCGGGACGGCCAGGCCCACGACCAGCCCCACGGCTCCGGCCGACTTGGCCGGCGCGAGCCGGTTCCACCACGACCGCGGCACCCCGTACTGCTGGAGCGGTTCCACGACGAACGGCCGGCGGGAGAACAGCGAGTACCCGGAGAAGCCGATCCAGAGCGCGGTGAGGACGGCGACGATGTGGTACGCGGTCATGGGAGGTCCCTTCACGAGCGTTGTGTCGGCGCGGCGGCAGTCGTGGGTTTCCACGCCGTGCGCGGGCTGCGCCGTGGTGCCGCCACCAGCCTGGTCGTCGTGACGCCGTCGAAAAAGGACGGTTCCGGAGCCGCACTGTTGAGGTCCGGGCCAAGGGTCTGGAGGGCGCGTGGAGCTGCGGGACATCGAGATGGCGCAACTGCGTTCCGGTGAGGTCGACGTGGCGCACGTGTGGCTGCCCGTCCACGAACCGGACCTCACCACCGGACCCGTCACGCACACGTCACCGGTCCTGCTGATGCTCGCCGACTCGCACCCCTGCGCCGACCGCGACTCGGTGTGCCTGGAGGACTACGGCGACCTCACCTTCGTCAACCCCACCGCGCCGGTCCCGACGTCGATGGAGGAGGCGTTCCAGCCCTTCCGCACCCCCGCCGGCCGCCCGATCCCGCGCGGGCCGTCGGTATCCAGCCGGGACGACCAGGTCAAGGCCGTCGTGTCCGGCCGGGCCGTGCTCGCGGTCCCGGCCGAAGCGGCCCGCTTCTCCCCCTGGCCCCACCTGGTCTACCTGCCGGTCCGCGACGCCCCACCGGTCCACTGGGCTTTCGCCTGGCGGACCGCCGACGAGACCCCGTGGGTCCGCGCGTTCGTCCGGGCGGCCGGCCGGCGCCGAGGGGCGGCCCCACCGCGGTGGCGCCGCCCCGACCGGCGTCACGGCTGGTGGGGACCCGGCGGGTAGGGCGGCATGGGCGGCTCACGGCGAAGCCGACGACGCCGGACGACCACCACGACGACCAGACCGCCGACGAGCAGGAACCCGACGAGGACGAGCCACGCGACGACGGTCCCCGAACCCGACCCGCCCGCGGGTTGGACCTCGTGAGGGCCGTACGCCTCGTGCAACTCCTCCGCCGTGGCGGACCTGGTCTTGTCGTTCACCGTGACGACGACCCGGTCGACTTCCCCGGGGTAGGTGTCCCACACCAGGCGGAAGATCGCCTCCCCGTCGTCGTCCCGCCGCTCGATGCTGTAGGCCGCGACGGCGAGCGTGTCGAAGCCGTTGGAAGTGTTGTGCCTGACGGAAATGCCGGTGTAGCCCTTGTCCTGGATGCGTGAGCCGAGGTTGGACAACTCGGCGAGCGAGGCGCACCCCGCCGCCATGAGGACGCACAGCAGCACGCCCAACAGGCGGGCACGGTTGACGGGTTTCACAAGTCCCCCTTGGTGAAGGGCTCGCCGGATCGCACGGGCAGCCGCAGATCGCCCCGTCGGCGAGCCGGTTGGATTCGGTCCGAGCGCTTCGGACGGCGCCGAACCGGCTCCCGGCCCTGCGGACCGGGGAAGCCGTACGGGGAGATCAGGCCGACGTGACGCCGGCCGGGAGTGGGCAGCCGCGGGCGGGCAGACGCCGGCCGGCGCTACGAAGGAGGTGGGAAGGAGCATGGCGGATCCTCCGGTTCCGACTGCGAACCGGGTCTCCCCGACCACCGAAGGCGGTGGCATCGTGACCGGGCCGCCGCGGAGCGACCGAAGTGACGATCACGAACTCGGTGGGTACTCCCCCCTTGCCGGGGAAGTCTGCCGGACCATCATCATCACCGTCAAAGTGACCCCGCCCACCGACCGTCCGGGAAACGCGGGTCCTGCCATGCGACCGATCGCCGTGGTGCAACGCAAGGCGAGAGAAAAGCACCGAGCCACACGGCTACCGGCACCACATTCCCGCGACCCCGACCAGCCACAGTGGACCCACCCGCGCCTCAAGGCCCGCGAGCCCCGCCCAACCCCGAGCCGCTGCCGGTGACGCGTCCGGCACGCAAAGCCCCCGGCGAGTCGCACCCAGGGCCGCACTGTTGATCATTTTCCGACTGCGATGCCTGTGTCAGGCGCAGTGCCCCCGGTGCGACTCGAACGCACACTGGACGGGTGTTGGATCCGTGCATCATGGGCGTTCACGTGCGTCAAGAGCGTAGCTCGACCTGTACGAACCGGTCTGCCAGCATCATGGGCGTCGCACGTCGCGCTGAGCATTCGGTGTTTAAGAGGTGAAGATGATCAAGCGTTTCCGCAGGTCAAGCCTCAGGAACGAGCGATGACCGCGCCACCGCCCTGGTACGAACGCGGACCCGACGGCATCCCGACCGGCCGCACCTGGGACACCGAGGACCAGGCCCGCGCCGAAGTCGCCCCCAGCTGCACCGTCTACCAAGAGACCAGCGCGCTGGTCGGCGACACGAGCTTCGGCTACACCGCCTTCACCCGACCCGCACCACGCCCACCGGTCACAGGCTGGCGCCCCCTCGGCTACCGCAGCGAGCCGACCTAGAACTGGCCCACCCAGTACCCGCGCATCCCCTCCAGCGCCACCTGCACCTGGAACTCGCCCGGCGCGTCCGGCGCCATCCACGCCTCCGACCACGACAGCGTCCCGCCGGGCAGGACATCCACCGTCGGCGGCTCGACGCCCTGCGCCGAGTCCACCACGCTGTCCAACTGCCGCCCACCCGCCGTCGCCCGCACCACGACCCGGCGCGCCGGTAGTGCCGCGTCCCCCTGGTTGACCGCGGTCACCTCCACCCGCACCCCGCGGCCACCGCGCTCCGCGCCCGCCGCCGACACGGACGGCTCGAACGCCACCGGCACGCCGACCGTCACCAGCGCACCGCCCACCAGCACGCCCGACCCGAACGACGACGGCACCGCGGCCACCGCCTCGCTCGTCGGCGACCCCGACGAGGACGGGCCGGACGCGCACCCGGCGGCAGCGAAGACGGCGAGAACGGCGGCGAGCACACGGAGGAGCTTCACCCCGTATCCGTCGCCGCGCCGACGCGCAGCGTTACAGCGCGGCGCCGAGCCGGAACAGCAGCCCCCGCAGCTCCCGGCCCGCGCCGCTGTCCGGCCGCACCGCGGGCAGCAGGCCAGTGATGACCTCCCGCGCGAGCACGTGGCTCCGCAGCCGCGCCGGCGCGACCCGCTCCGCCGCCAGGAACGCACCCACCGCGTCCTCGCCCCGACCACCCAGCTCGGCGAGCACCCGGCCGCGGGTGAGGTAGAACTGGCCGCGCCGCTCCTGCGACGCGATCAGCTCGGGGTCCACCTGGTCCGCCAGCTCGACCGCCCGCTCAGCATCGCCCGCCTCCAGCGCGCCCTGCATCCGGTACAGCCGCACGTTCGTCGGGCCGAAGAACGCCGTGTCGGGACCGGACTCGCCCGTGCGCTCGGCGACCTCGGCCGCCTCGTCGATCCGGGCCGCCGCGTCGGCCGCGTGCCCTGACCCGGCCGCCATCAGCCCGGAGACCATGCACAGCGCCCCGTAGGCGGCGACCGAGTTCGGGTCGCGGTCGGCGGTCACCGCCGCACCGGTCTGGTCGACGGCGGCGGCCGCGAGCCGGAACGCCTGCTCGTGATCGGCCACGCCGGCGAGCGCGTGCACCTGCGAGAAGGTGGCGATCGCGTCCCACGCGGGCGAGCCGAGTTCCGCCGCGGCCTGAACGCTGCGCTCGCTGACCATGTAGGCCAGGTCCGCGTACCCGAACGCGGACGCCAAGGTCATCGCGGTGTTCAGCGCGCGCACCAGCTGCCGCACCGCCAGCGCCCGCTCGTCGCCCGACGTGGCAGCGACTGCGGCGTACAGCTCGGTCAGCAGCGCGGGCAGGGCGTCGCCCATCGCGCCGAAGTCGGCGCGCGTGCGGGCGCGGACGAGCCGGTCGACGTCGGCGGCGAGCGCGATCACGGGCCGTGTCGGGGCGGTGGTGGCGGCGCCGAGCCGGTTGGACACCAGGGCGTGCCGCACGGCGGGGATGGTGGCCTGCGCGTCGGCCAGCGCGGGATCCTGCCAGGTGACGGGCTGGCCGATCAGCTCGGTGGCGGACACGCGCAGCGCGTTGGCGATGGCGGTGATCGCCTGGCGGGACAGGGTGCGCTCGCCGCGCTCGGCGCGGGACAGGTAGGACTCGGATAGCCCGGCGAGGCCGGCGAGCTGCGCGAGGTTGAGCTGTCGCCAGTTGCGGAGGTAGCGGATCCGTCCGCCGAGGCTGTGCGGCGTGTGGGTCATGGTCGTCTCCCCTGCCGTCGTGGTGTTCGCTCCACACAGGATCGCAGCCCCGCCGCTGTCATGACTTGTCATGCAGGCAAGAGCGGAGCGTGGCAACGCCCATACGCTTCGTTCCCGAAGCGATAAAGGCTATCTACACCCGGTCGTACCAGTGCGGATCTTCGGGTGAACTCGTTAGTCCACATGGTGTGGCCAAATGGCAGCACAGCAGGTAGAAGTGTGAGGCTCGGACGATGCGCGCGCACGGAGGGTGGAGTCGCAGGTGGTAGGAGATGGCTCCACAGGGAAACAGGTGGCCTGCCACCTGCGGGAGGAGAGGCGTGACCGACATACAAGATCGCAGCGGTACCCACAAGGTCGACATCGACGCCTACGAGGCGATCAGACGCGGAGCCCAAGCGGCGAACCTGCTACCCGACGGCTTCCTCGTGCGAAACGTGTCCGTGGTTTTCGAGGCCGTCGGCGAGAGCACCGACGGCGACCCGGTCTTCATCCGTGGCCGCTACCACCCGATCCCGATCGGCCTCGGTTCCGAACGCGGCATCCTCGAGACGGCCGTGGGCGACGTCATCCACGAACTCCAGCAGCAGCGCACGCGAGCCGGCACCGGCTAGCGGCTCGGTTCGCTTGTCTCTTCCCCGGCAGGGGGGGGCGCCCCCCCCGCGCCGGGAACCCCCGCGGGGGGGGGCCGGGGGCGGGGGTGACGCCGCCCCCGCGCGACCACAGGCCGGTGTACCAGGTGTGCGGGGTCTGCGCCTGGAGCCCGAC
>NZ_JBHYXZ010000011.1:86322-95342 GCF_042752395.1 Actinosynnema sp. NPDC059335
CTCCCCCCGCCGCCCACGCGCGCCGCCACCGGCTAGCGGATGGGTTCGCTTGTCTCTTCCCCGGCAGGCCGCGACACCCCGGAGTCGCGGCCTTCGTCGTCCACGCCCCCGTACACAGCCCCGTACGCCGTCGAGTGCTTCACCTCGAAGTACACCGTCGACTGCTGACCTTCCTGCCCTCGGTAGATCAGGTCCACGGCAGGCTCGTCGGGATCCGGCTCTGCGCGCAACATCTCGTCCACCACCCCGTTGACCAGCCACCGCTGCCACGGGCTGAGGCGGGTGACCTTCCGGGCCAACTCCCGCTCCGACACAGTCGGCCGGCCGGCCGGCGACGGCCGGTTCGGCGCGTCGTAGGTCGCCGGGTCGAGCAGGTGCAGCGCCTCGTTGTGATCCACGCCCACGACCTTGGCCGCGGCGATCACGTTGCCGACTTCAGGACGAGCAGGTTGGGTCTGGCCGCCGCCAACTTTGCGCATGCCCGACTCCATCGCCGACCACGTGGTCACCGAGAAGCCAGCCTTGGCAGCTGCCTCGCGCATGCTCAGCTTTCGGGCCCTACGGGCGGTTCGCAGCACCTCGCCCAAGGGCCATGGTCGCTCGATCGAAGGAATCTTAGGGTCGCCTTCCCCAGTGGTCATGGGCGACATCATGTCCTACCCGTATGACACGTGCCTACTGACTGGCCCTGTTCAGTTGCGGTTCGGGGCAGGCGGGTTAACGCAGGTCAAACACCTGATCGAACAGCGGGACCGCTCCGTCTTGCAGACATGACACTTCATGACATACGCTGCTGTCATGTGCACTGAACAGCGACAGCAGACGCCCTGGCTGGAGCTGATCACGCTGCGGGAACGGGACGGCCAAACCCAGACGGAGCTGGCCGAACGACTCGGCTGGACCCAGTCCTACGTCTCGCTCCTGGAGAGCGGCCGACGCAAGCCCACGCCGCGCGTGATCAAGACCATCGCCACCGCCCTCGCCGTCCCGTACTCGGTGCTCGTCCCGAGCCCGCGCGACGGTGACGACGACAAGCCGTCCACCACCGACACCGACTCCGACACCCGGACGGGGGTGCCCGCCGCATGAACACCCCCACCGCCATCCCCGTGCAGCGCGACGCGTCCACCATCGAGCCGCTGCCCGACCGGCTGCCCAAGCTCATGTACTCGGTCGCCGAGGCGGCACCGATGCTCGGCATGTCCGAGGCGCAGGTGCGCCGCCTGTGCCGCGAGAAGATCGTGCCCAGCCGCAACACCGGCAAGGCGTACTTCATCAGCGCCAACACGCTGCTGGAGTACGCCAAGGGCGCCGACGCGCCCGAGCGCATGCGGATCGCGTCATGACCGCGCTCGCCACCGACCTCACCGACTCGCCGATGGTCACGGTCACCGAGATCACCGTGACCCGGCTCGACGCCTGCGACATCGACGACTGCACGGCCGACGCGCCGGTCACCGTCACCTGGGACGCGGTCGACGAGCCGTTCGGGTCGCTGTCCGCGTGCTGGCCGCACCACCGCACGGCCCTCGCCCGTGCGCTGGACGACGCGGCCGACGACACCGTGGTCCAGGTCGAGCTGTGCACCGTGCCTACCGTGCTGGCGGTGGCCGCATGACGAAGACCACGCTTCCCCGGATCCTGTTCACCGGATCCCAGACCTGGGACGACCCGACCCTCATCTGGCGCGAGTGCGACGACCTGCTCGCCGAGTACGGGCCGTTCGTCGCCGTCCACGGCGCCTGCCCGCGCGGTGCCGACAAGCACGTCGCCGACTGGATCACGACCCGGCGCGCCGACGGCGTCCAAGTCGCCGAGGAACCGCACCCCGCCGACTGGGAGAACTGCACCCCGGGCTGCCGCGCCGGCCACCGCCGGGTCAACCGGCGCGGCACCGAGTACTGCCCTCTCGCGGGGCACCGCCGCAACCGCGACATGTGCGCTCTCGGGCCCTACCGCACCTACCGGGCGTTCATCCGCGACGGCTCGTCGGGTGCCACCGGCTGTGCGAACCAAGCCGAGCGGCACGGCATCGTCGGTGCCCGCATCCCGTATCCGGTGGGTGTCCGATGACGTGGCCCGACTGGCACCGCAAGCACGTCGTGTGCTTCGACGTGGAGACCACCGGTCCGGACCCGGAGACGGCGCTGATCGTCACCGCGGACTTCGTCCAACTCGACCTCGATACCGGCGAGATCGTCTCCACGCGCTCGTACCTCGCCGACCCGGGCGTCGAGATCCCCGCCGAGGCGACCGCGGTGCACGGGATCACCACCGAGCACGCCCGTGAGCACGGCCAGCCCGCTGACGAGGTCGCACTGCTGGTGCTCAACGACATCGAGGTCGCGTGGGGCGACGCGCTGCCGCTCGTCGGGTTCAACATCGCCTACGACCTCACCGTCGTCGACCGCGAGCTGCGACGCCACCACGAGATGGAGTTCAAGCTCGCCGGTCCGGTGTTGGACCCGTACGTCATCGACCGCGGGGTGGATCGGTACCGCAAGGGCAAGCGGAAGCTGACCGACCTGTGCGCGCTGTACGGCGTGTCGCTGGAGAACGCGCACAACTCGGCGGCGGACGCCGAGGCCGCCGGCCGGCTGCTGAAGGCGCTGGCGAACAAGTACCAGAACAAGGTCGGCAGGCGGGGTCTGCGCGACCTGTGGCGCTCGCAGTGCGCGTGGTACCGCACCTGGGCGGAGGGCTTGGAGCGGTACTTCCGCAGCCAGGACACCACGCCCGCCGACCGCGAGTACTGGGACGCGCACGAGCACCGGGCTCGCTGCGACGCGTTGGACGACTCGCGGAACGTGTGCGCTTGCGGTCCGGCGCCGACAGCGTCGCCGGAGCGGATCGCGAAGGTGACGGTCGATCCGCACTGGCCGTTGAAGCCGCTGCCCGTGGCCACCGAGGCGGCAGCCCGATGACCGCGCCGGACCTCGCGAACGGCTGGTTCACGCTTCCGGGCTGGACCCGCGCGCACGCCCTAGTCCAGTACGGCTCGATGGGCGCGATCCCGCTGTACCTGACCGAGTGCGAGCGCGAGTACCAGGTGTCCGTTCCGGAGGTGGACGAGCCGACCGTCGCGCCCACCGACATGCCGCGCTGCAAGTCCTGCACGGCGAAGAGCACTGCGGCGGGTACGCCATGACCCACATCCCCGTGAACCCTCATTGGACCGAGCGCAGCAACAACATCGACCAGATCCGCTCTGCCAAGGAGTCGGTCGAGCTGACGTTCTGGCCGTACGGCTACCAGATGCCCGACACCGGCCTCGCGCTCTTGGCCCTGCACTGGGCGTCCGTCTCGGATGACCGTGGCGGCGTGCAGTCGATCATCCGCCGCGTGGCGACGCTGCTCGACATCGACGGTGTCAAGGGCCTGCGGTCCGCCTGCGACGAAGTCATCCAGCAGATGGAAGGACGTGGCAACGACGCCGAGGAGGACGAGGAAACGTGAGCGCCCCGAAGAAGATCGACGTCGCCCCGTACCGCAACAACCGCGGCTACTACGTCACCCCCTACGGCCGCTTCCTCTCCGTCACCACCATCCTCAACAAAGCCGTCCCCAAGGACGGCCTGCCCTACTGGGCCGCCAACGAAGTCGCCCGCGAAGCACTCGCCTCGGTGCCCATGCTCGCCCGCGCCCGCACCGACGCCGCCCGCGTCGAGGCGTACGACCACCTGCGCGGAGCCGCGAACCGCATCCGCGACGACGCCGCCGAACTCGGCACCGCCATCCACAGTGCCATCCACGCCGACATCGTCGGCAAGCCCTGGCCCGAACCGACCGACGAGCAGGCCCCGTTCCTGGCCGCGTTCCGTCGGTTCGTCGCCGACTGGCACCCCGAGTGGGAAGCCAGCGAGCTGGTCGTCGCCAACCCCGCCGACCGGTGGGCCGGCACCTGCGACTGGTGGGCGTGGCTCACCCTGCCCGACCTCGGGCGCGTGCTGGTGTGCGGCGACACCAAGACCGGCAAGCCGGACCGCGACCGCAAGCGGCCCACCTACCCCGAGACCGCCATGCAGCTGTCCGCGTACCGGCGCGGCACGGTCGGCTGGCTGCGCGACGGCACCGAGGTCGAACCGCCCCGCGCCGAGCATGCCGTCGTGCTGCACCTGCGCCCCGACCACTACCCCGCCTGCGGCTACGCCCTCGCTCCGGTCAACACCAGCGACGACGTCTACGCCTGGTTCCTCCACGCCCGCGATGTCGCCTACTCCGCCACGGCGCTGGCGAAGACCGCGATTGGCGAGCCCTACGAGTACCCCGCCCCTACACCCGTCAGCGAGGTCGCCTGATGCCCATCCTCGACTTGCAGAAGCGGTCCCGTGAGCTGGGCCGCATCCGCATCGGCCAGGTCGTGCCCACCGCCAAGGGCGGCACGCGCCCGGCGAAGCTCGACCGGTTCCGCCTCACCAGCGCCTCCCGCGAACTGCTGGAGAAGGTCGCCGCGCTCTACGGCGGCGAGGTCAAGCCCTGGTCCCCGCAGGGCGGCGGCGCCGACGCCTTCGAGGTCGTCACCACCGCCACCCGCCTGCCGATCCTCGTCCCGCCGCAGCCCATCACCCAGTGGTACGAGCTGTGGTCCGGCGGCGGCTGCGCCCGACGTTGCGACGGCCAGCGCGAGGTGCTCACCGAGAAGCCGTGCCTGTGCGACCCGGACCCGACCCGACGGCAGTGCAAGCCCACCACCCGGCTCAACGTCGTGCTGAAGGACGTCGAAGGACTGGGCGTGTGGCGGCTGGAATCCCACGGCTACTACGCCGCCGTCGAGCTGCCCGAGTCCGCCGAGTTCCTCGCGCGCGCCGGCGCGTACGTGTCCGGGTGGCTGTCGCTGGAGGCCCGCACCGCCAAGCGCAACGGCAAGACCATGCAGTGGATGACGCCTGTGCTGGAGGTGGACATCACCCCGGCCGCGCTGCTCGGCGGCACCACGGCCCCGGCCGCGATCGGCGCGGCGCAGCCCACGGTGGCCGCGCTGCCCGCCGCTCCGGCCGTGCCGCAGGACGACGACAATCTGATCGTCGCGCTCGCCGCCGCGAAGTCGCTGGCCGACGTGCAGGAGCTGTGGAACCGGGCAGGCGCGGCCGGGATGACGCTCACGCCCACGTTGAAGCAGGCGTTCGCGGACCGAGGTCAGCACTTCCGGCAGTTGGAGGAGCAGGCCGCGCTCGACCAGCTCGACGAAGACCAGCTGTGGCAGCAGATCCTCGCCACCGCCCCGGAGTCGTGGGACACGCAGGCGGTCGAGCTGCACTTCTCCGAGACCACCGGGGTGGACGCGGGCGCGGCGACCGCCGACGACATGCGCCGCTACCTCCAGCAGCGCGCCGCCGGGACCGGCGCCTGATGAGCGGCGACCAGGTGCCGATCGGCGACTGGCCCGACCACCTGTCCGGCACCGTCCCGCAGCCCGTCGAGCCCGGCACCGCGGAGGCCGCCGACCGCATCCGCGCCGCCGTCGCCGATCAGCTCTCCGACCTCGAAGCCACCACCCGCGCCGCCGTCCGCGCCGCGATCCCTCACGAACCCGGAGAACAAGCATGAGCGTCCGCATCATCACCGCCGACTTCCTCGCCCTACTCGACGACCTCATCCCCACCGCCGCCCCCGAGCAGGGCGTCGCCGGCTACGCCGGGATCCTGTTCCACTCCGACCGCGTCGAAGAGGGATCCGACCCCGGCAAGACCAACGTGCTCGTCGGCACCTCCATCAACGGCATCTCCGTCGGCCACGCCTGGACCGAAGCCGGCGGCACCCTCCCGCCGACCGCGTTCCCGATCCAGTACTGCCACGCCCTCAAGGTGTCGCTGAAGAAGCTGCTCACCAAGGACAACCGCGAGACCCACGTCACCGAGATCAGCCGCGACGGCGACCTGGTCGTCATCCAGGAAGACCCGGACCTGTTCGGCAACGGGTTCAAGCAGTCGTTCGAGCAGGGCAAGCTGTCCGACTTCCCCCACCGCACCGCGTTCGGCGTGCTCGGCGAGGTCCACGTCACGCCGTCCGAGCACCGCGGCCCGCGCACCCCGCGCGTCGACTTCTCCGCAGCCGAGATGGCCAAGTTCGCCGCGATCGCCGCCCGCCACGGCGGCACCATCGAGGTGTTCGTGGCCCACCAGCGGATGCCCGTACACATCCAGATCGGATGGCGCTACCGCGGGATCATCATCCCCGCGAGCTGGTCCGACGAGATGAGCGACGGCGTCGAGCCCAGCATCGGCGTCTACCCGTGCGACCTGCCCGACCCCGAGCCGGGCGACACGCCGGACCTGCGCACCGCCACCGGCGTGTTCGTCAGCAGCACGGCAGGCCGCGATGAGTAGCAACAGCGCCATCGAGTGGACCGAGACCACCTGGAACCCCGTCACCGGCTGCGACAAGACGTCCGCCGGCTGCGGCCAGCCCCGCTGGGACGGTGACGACACCGGCGGCTGCTACGCGCTCGCCATGGCCAAGCGGCTCAAGGCCATGGGCTCCGACAAGTACCAGCGAGACGGCAACCCGCGCAGCAGCGGGCCCGGCTTCGCCGTCACCATGCACCCCGACGTCCTCAACCAGCCACTGCACTGGCGGCAGCCGCGGCGCGTGTTCGTCAACTCGATGAGCGACCTGTTCCACCCGCTCGTGAGCGACGACTTCATCGCCCGCACCTTCGCCATCATGCAGCTCGCCGGCCAGCACACCTTCCAAATCCTGACCAAGCGCAGCCCACGCATGCGGCACCTGCTCGGCGACCGCGAGTTCCTCACCCACGTCGACGACCACCGCGCCCGCCTCGCGCCCGGCTGCGGCGACGTCACCTGGCCGCTGCCCAACGTGTGGCTCGGCGTGTCCGCCGAGGACCAGCTGCACGGCGACCGCCGCATCAGCGACCTGCGCCGCACCCCCGCCGCCGTGCGGTTCGTGTCCGCCGAACCACTGCTCGGGCCGCTCGACCTCACCCGCCACCTCGCCCCGCACACCACCACCGCCTGGACCCCGCAGCACCTGCACGACACCGCGCAGAAGCGCCTGCTCGCCCAGCATGTGCGCGCCGCCGCCCGCCGCCTCGGCGACTACTACATCGACTGGGTCATCGCGGGCGGCGAGTCCGGGCCCGGTGCCCGCCCGATGCACCCGACGTGGGCCCGCGCGCTGCGCGACCAGTGCGCCGCAGCCGGCGTGGCGTTCTTCTTCAAGCAGCGCGGCGAGTGGACCTGGCAACGACCCGAGCAGGGCGACCTGTACGCCGACCTGTACGTGGACGAGGCCACCGGCCGCACCGCCGACGCCAGCCAGATCGACCCGCTCGGCTCGTGGCAGGGCGTGTGGCGCGTCGGCAAGAAGCGCGCCGGCCGGATGCTCGACGGCCGCACCCACGACGACTACCCGGCGGTGCGAGCATGACCGCCGCACTCGTCGCCCTCATCGGACCGCCGGGTGCGGGCAAGACCAGCGAACGCCACCTCTACCCGCACGCCCAGGTCGTCAGCCTCGACGACAACCGCCGCCTGCTGTCCTGGTGCGGCTGCTCCAGCAACCAGGATCCGATCCTGCGCGCGCACGCCGTCGAACTCGCCTTCAGCACCGCCCGCAGCGCACTCGCCGCAGGCTGCACCGTGCTGTGGGACGCCACCAACGCCGACCCCGCCGACCGACGCGCGTTGCTCGTGCTCGCCGCCGAGTACCACGCCACTACTACCGCGGTTCTGGTGCTGCCGCGCCCGAGCACCGTGCTCCGGCGCAACAACCGCCGCGACCAACGCCCGTGCGCCTGCGGCTACGCGCGCCGCGTGCCCGACGACGTCGTGCTGGCCATGTACGACGCGATCAACCGGGACCAGTGGTCGCTGGACACCGAAGGGTGGAGCGAGGTGAGGATCGCGTGAGCGAACGTCTCGTCACCGACCAGGACGGCAACCTCTTCGAGACGTCCACTGCGACGTTCGACAGCCGCCGCCTCTACCGCTACCGCCTCACCCGCACCTGGGACACCAGCGCGCCGCCGCTGATGTTCATCATGCTCAACCCCAGCACCGCCGACGCCTTCGTGCCCGACCCCACCATCACCCGCTGCATCGGCTTCGCCAAGCGCGAAGGTGCCGGTGGGCTCGTCGTGTGCAACCTCTTCGGGTTCCGCGCCACCAACCCCAACGAACTGCTCTACCACCCCCACCCCGTCGGCAACAGCAACGACGAACTCCTCGTCGACAGCCTCGCCCACGTCGACCGCGTCATCGTCGCCTGGGGCGTACCGGGCCGGCTCCACGACCGCGACCGCAAGGTCATGCGGCTGCTCGCGGAGCACGGCGTCGAGCCGTTGTGCCTCGACGTCACCAAGGACGGCCTGCCGAAGCACCCGCTGTACGTCAAAGCCGACCAGCCCCTGCAGCCCTACCACCCGGAGCACCTCGCATGATCACCGTCGGCAGCCTCTTCACCGGCTACGGCGGCCTGGACCAAGCGGTGCACGCCGTGCTCGGTGGCCGGCTCGCCTGGGTATCCGACATCGACCCCGGTGCGAACGCGCTCTTGGCGCACCGCTACCCCGACGTGCCCAACCTCGGCGACGTATCGACGGTCGACTGGTCGCAGGTCGAACCGGTGGACGTGCTCGCTGGCGGCTTCCCGTGCACCGACGTGTCGTCCGCAGGCCGGCGCGCCGGCCTGCACGCCGGGACTCGCTCCGGGCTGTGGATCCAGATGGCCCGCGCCATCGACGCGCTGAACCCCCCGATGGTCGTGATCGAGAACGTGAGAGGACTGTGCAGTGCCCCGGCACATAGCGAGTTGGAACCCTGCGCGTGGTGTGTGGGAGACGACGAAGGTGTCCCTCTGCGGGCACTCGGAGCTGTTCTCGGCGACCTGGCCGACCTCGGGTATGACGCGCGGTGGTGTGGCCTACGAGCAGCCGACGTGGGAGCCCCCCACGGACGCTACCGGGTCTTCATCGTCGCGTTCCCGTGCGGGGGCGCCGGCGGGGGGGGGGGGCGCCCCCCCGCCGGCGCGGGGGGGGCGCGGCGGGGCGCAGCGCGGCG
>NZ_JBHYXZ010000012.1:0-5465 GCF_042752395.1 Actinosynnema sp. NPDC059335
CGGGGTTCCCTTTTTTTGCGGCGGCGCCCGCGACCGCGGGGGGGGTCCACCCCCTTTGCCGGGGGGGGGGGGGGGGGGGGGGGGGCCCCCCCCCCCCGGCTCTTCGCTTCCCGCCGCCGGGCTCACGGAACGTGCGCGACGGTCGCGATCGGCTCTCCGAAGCGCTTCAGATTGTTGCGGAACGGTGTCGACCGGTTCTTCCCGGGTTGACAGCGCGAACCGGGACTCACAGTGTGAGAGCGCTCTCATGAGAGCGCTCTCACGACGTCGGGTCCGAGCCCGGCGAGCGCGTCGAGGAGGACGGATGAGCAGGAACCCGGTCGGCCGGACGACGTCGATCACCGCGGTGGCGCTGAGCGCCGCGCTGGTGGCCGCGTGTGGTGGCGGGGGAGGTGACGCGGGTGACGGCACGATCAAGCTGTCGATCGGGGTCTTCTCCGACTTCGGCTACACCAACCTGATCAAGGAGTACCAGGCCGCGCACCCCGGCATCGAGATCGAGCAGCGCACGGTCAAGATGGAGCAGCACCACACGCAGCTCGCCACCCAGCTCGCGGGCGGTCGCGGGGCCGCCGACATCGTGGCGATCGAGGAAGGCGCCATCGCGCAGTTCCGCCAGTCCAAGGACAAGTTCGTCAACCTCGCGGACTACGGCGCCAAGGAGCTGGAGGGCCAGTGGGCGGCCTGGAAGTGGAACCAGGGCACCACCGACAACGGCGACTTCGTGCTCGGCCTCGGCACCGACATGGGCAGCCTCGCGCTGTGCTACCGGCGTGACCTGTTCGAGGCCGCGGGCCTGCCCTCGGACCGCGAGTCCGTCGGCGCGCTGTGGCCCACCTGGGAGGACTACGCCCGGGTCGCCGACACGTTCAGCCGGAAGACGCCGGGCGTGAAGTTCCTCGACGCCGCGCAGAACGTCTACAAGGCCATCCTCGACCAGACCGAGGAGGGCTACTTCGCCAAGGCCGACGACTCGTTCATCGGCGACCGGAACGACAAGGTCGAGAAGGCGTTCACGCTCGCCGCGAGCCTGGGCGAGAAGAAGCAGACCGCCGCCGTCGCGCCGTTCAGCCAGGACTGGAACGTCGCGCTCAAGCAGGCGTCCTTCGCCACCACCACCTGCCCGGCCTGGGCGCTCGCGCTGATCAAGGCCGGCGCCGGCGACGAGGCGGCCGGCAAGTGGGACGTGGCCGCCGCGCCCGGTGGCGGCGGCAACTGGGGCGGCTCGTTCCTGGCCGTGCCCAAGCAGGGCAAGCACCCGAAGGCGGCCTACGAGCTGGCCAAGTGGCTGACCGCGCCCGAGCAGCAGAAGCGGATCTTCAAGGAGACCGGCAACCTGCCCAGCGAGCCCGCCGCGTACCAGGACCCCGAGGTCACCGCGACGACGAACGAGTACTTCAACTCCGCGCCGGTCGGCCGGATCTTCGGCGACTCGGCGGAGAGCCTCAAGCCGACCTACCGCGGCACCAAGGACACCAAGGTCACCCCGGTGTTCAACAACGCCCTCTCCCGCGTGGAGACCGGCAAGCAGTCCGCCGCCGACGCGTTCGCCCAGGCCGTCGGGGACGCGCGGGACGCGCAAATGTCACTATCGCACCGGATGGGGCGCGGGGGGGACGGGGCACGACGCCCGTCCCGCCGTCCGCGCGGCGCCTGTCGTGGCGCGACCGGCTGGGCCGGTTCGACACGAAGTACACGCCCTACGTGATCGTCGCGCCGTTCTTCGCGGTGTTCGGCGTCTTCGGGCTCTACCCGCTGCTCTACACCGCGTGGGTCTCGCTGCACGACTGGCAGCTGATCGACGGCGACCAGGGCTTCACCGGCCTGGACAACTACACCGCCCTGCTGGCGGACCCGAACTTCTGGAACGCGCTGGGCAACACGGTCAGCCTGTTCCTGCTCTCCACGGTCCCGCAGCTGTTCGCCGCGCTCGGCCTGGCCGCCCTGCTCGACCGCGGCCTGCGCGGCCGGGCGTTCTGGCGGGCCGGGGTGCTGCTGCCCAACGTGATCTCGGTGGCCGCGGTGGCGCTGGTGTTCGCCCAGCTCTTCGGCCGCGACTTCGGCATCGTCAACGCGGTGCTCGGCGTCGTGGGTCTCGACCCGGTGGACTGGCGCGCCGAGACGTGGGCCTCCCACCTCGCGATCAGCTCGATGGTGATGTGGCGCTGGACCGGCTACAACGCGCTGATCTACCTGGCCGCGATGCAGTCGGTGCCCAAGGACATGTACGAGTCGGCGATGCTCGACGGCGCGTCGCGGTGGCGGGTGTTCTGGTCGATCACGGTGCCGAGCATCCGGCCGACGATCCTGTTCACCGTCATCGTGTCCACCATCGGCGGCATGCAGCTGTTCGTGGAGCCGCAGCTGTTCGACCCGGGCGGCACGGCCACCGGCACCGGCGGCGACGACCGGCAGTTCCAGACCCTGGTGATGTACCTGTACGAGAAGGGCTTCCGGTTGTTCGACGCGGGTTACTCCTCGGCCATCGCGTGGGTGTTGTTCCTGGTGATCCTGGTGGTCGCGGTCGTGAACTTCGCGGTGGCGCGGCGCATCGCGTCGAAGGGGTGAGGCCGGTGCTCCGGACCAAGCGCGCGACGAAGGCGGGGCCGTTCGCGTACGCGGTGCTCGTCGTCGTCCTGGTCGCGTCGGTGTTCCCGCTGTACTACTCGTTCCTCATCGCGAGCAAGGACAACTCGGCGCTCGGCGACGCGGTGCCGTCGCTGGTGCCGGGCGGCCACCTGTTCGACAACCTGAGCAGGGTGTTCGACACCGTCGACTTCTGGTTGGCGATGCAGAACTCGCTCGTGGTCGCGGGCACGGTGGCGATCGGCAACGTCGTGCTGGGCACGCTGGCCGGGTTCGCGTTCGCCCGGCTGCGGTTCCGCGGCGGTGACGCGTTGTTCCTGGTCGTGGTCGGCACGTCCATGGTGCCCACGCAGCTCGGCGTCATCCCGCTCTACATGCTGATGTCGGACCTCGACTGGTACGGCACGCTCCAGGCGGTGATCGTGCCCGCGCTGATCGGCGCGTTCTCGGTCTTCTGGATGCGGCAGGCGTGCGAGGAGTCCGTGCCGCACGAGCTGGTGGAGGCCGCCCGGGTCGACGGGTGCTCGGTGCTGCGGACGTTCTGGCACGTGGCGTTCCCGGCGGTGCGCCCGCAGGCCGCGGTGATGGGCATGTTCACGTTCATGACCGCCTGGAACGACTTCTTCTGGCCGCTGATCGTGCTGGACCCGAACGACAGCCCCACGGTGCAGGTGGCATTGTCTACATTGGCCAGCGGTTACTACACGGACTACTCGCTCATGCTGTCCGGCGCGTCGCTCGCGGTGCTGCCGGTGGTGGCGATCTTCGTCCTGCTGGCGCGCCAGATCGTCGGCGGGATCATGCAGGGGGCGGTGAAGGGGTGATCTCGCGGATGACGACAACGGACCCGCACACCGGGGTCGGGGGCGACCTGTTGCGCTTCCCGCCGGACTTCCGGTGGGGAGCGGCGACGGCGTCCTTCCAGATCGAGGGGGCGACCGCGGTGGACGGGCGTGGTCCGTCCATTTGGGACACTTTCGCGGCGAGGCCGGGCGCGGTGCTCGGCGGCGACACCGGCGAGCCGGCGTGCGACCACTACCGCCGCTACGCCGACGACGTCGCCCTGATGTCGGAGCTGGGGCTGGGCGCGTACCGGTTCTCGCTGGCGTGGCCGCGCGTGCTGCCGCTCGGCTCGGGCCGGGTGGAGCCCAGGGGGCTCGCGTTCTACGACCGGCTGGTGGACGAGCTGCTGGCCCGGGGGATCGAGCCGGTGGTCACGCTCTACCACTGGGACCTGCCGCAGGCGCTGGAGGACGCGGGCGGGTGGCGCAACCGCGACACCGCGCACCGGTTCGCCGAGTACGCGGCGATCGCGCACGCCCACCTGGGCGACCGGGTGCGGCAGTGGACCACGCTGAACGAGCCGTGGTGCTCGGCGTTCCTCGGGTACGCCAACGGGATCCACGCGCCCGGCGTGGTCGACCCGAAGGGCTCGCTGGAAGCCGCGCACCACCTCCTGCTCGGGCACGGCCTGGCCGTGCGGGCGATGCGCGAGCAGGCGCGGGACGACCACGAGTTCTCCATCGTGCTGAACTTCTGCGCGTTGACGGTCGAGGACGACTCGCAGCTGGAGGCTGCCCGCAAGGTGGACGGGTTGCAGAACCGGTTGTTCCTCGACCCGCTCGGCGGCCGCGGCTACCCGGCGGACGTCGTCGAGGACACCGCGTGGCTCGGCGACTGGACGGCCGCCGTGCACGACGGCGACCTGGACGTGATCGCCACGCCGATCGACTGGATGGGGGTGAACTACTACAGCCCCACCCGCGTCGCCCCGGCCGCCGACCCGCTGCTGGCGCACGACGGGCCGTTCCCCGGCCTGCGGGGCGTGGAGTTCCTGCCGGCGCGCGGCGACGTCACCGGGTTCGGCTGGGAGATCGACGCGAGCGGCCTCACCGCGCTGCTGGAACGCCTCGGCCGCGACGTCGGCCTGCCGCTCGTGATCACCGAGAACGGCTCGGCGTTCCCGGACGTGGTCCGCGACGGCGAGGTGGACGACGAGGCGCGCACCCGCTACCTGGTCGACCACCTGCGCGCGGTGCACCGGGCCGTCGAGGCGGGGGTGGACGTGCGCGGGTACTTCGCGTGGTCGCTGCTGGACAACTTCGAGTGGGCGGCGGGGTACAGCCAGCGGTTCGGCATCGTGCACGTGGACTACGCCACGCAGGCGCGCACGGTGAAGCGCAGCGGTCGGACGCTGGCCCGGGTGATCGGCGCCAACGCCGTCCCGGCCACCGGCTACGAGGTGGGGTAGGCGTGGTGGGCGGTCGCCCGGCGCGGCCGGGCGACCACCCGTCCCCTCAGGTGTGACATCCGACCGGGGAGCACGGCCTTTCCCCTCACGTTCAGTGGAACGGCTAACGCCTCCGTGGTGGATAAACCTGCTGGATCGGGTGGATCTCCGAGGTTCACCCTGCGGTCCGCCACACCCGGGACTGTGCTGGACGGGCAATCGTCGCCAGCGCAGGACACCGGAGGAACGCAACATGAGAGGTCGACTCGTCGGGCGGGTGGTCGCCGGCATCGCACTCGTCGCCACCGCGCTCGTGGTGGGTGGGGTGGGCAGTTCGCAGGCGCAGCCGAGCGGGCCCGAGCCCGCGGCGGCGCCCGCGATGGAGGTGGCCGCGCCGCTCGGTTACCGCCAGGCCGTGGGCCGCAACGCCGACGGCCGCATCGAGGTCTTCGCGCGTGGCGGCGACGGGGCCTTGTGGCACATCTGGCAAACCGCGCCCAACAACGGGTGGAGCGGCTGGCAGAGCCTGGGCGGGTACATCACGAGTCCCCCGGTGGTGATGAACAACGCCGACGGCAGGCTCGAAGTGTTCGTGGTCGGCGGCGACAACGCGTTGTGGCACATCTGGCAGACCGCGCCGAACAACGGC
>NZ_JBHYXZ010000012.1:5565-27555 GCF_042752395.1 Actinosynnema sp. NPDC059335
TGGAGCGGGTGGTCGAGCCTGGGCGGGGTGCTGACGTCCACGCCGGCCGTGGGGCGTAACGCGGACGGCCGCCTGGAGGTGTTCGTGCGCGGCACGGACAACGCGTTGTGGCACATCTGGCAGACGGCTCCCAACAACGGGTGGAGCGGGTGGTCGAGCCTGGGTGGTGTCCTGACCACCGCGCCGGCGGTGGGCAGCAACGCGGACGGCCGCCTGGAGGTGTTCGTGCGCGGCACGGACAACGCGTTGTGGCACATCTGGCAGACCGCGCCCAACAACGGCTGGAGCGGGTGGTCGAGCCTGGGCGGGGTGCTGACGTCCACGCCGGCCGTGGGGCGTAACGCGGACGGCCGCCTGGAGGTGTTCGTGCGCGGCACCGACTACGCGTTGTGGCACGTCTGGCAGACCGCGCCGAACAACGGCTGGGACGGCTGGGAGAGCTTCGGCGGCGAGCTGACCAGCGAGATCGCCGTCGCCAACAACGCCGACGGCCGGATGGAGGTGTTCGTGCGCGGCACGGACAACGCGTTGTGGCACGTCTGGCAGACCGCGCCGAACAACGGCTGGGACGGGTGGGAGTGGCTGGGCGGGTACCTCACCAGCGACCCGTCCACCGGCCGCAACGCCGACGGCCGCATCGAGGTGTTCGCCCGTGGTGGCGACGACGCGTTGTGGCACATCTGGCAGACCGCGCCCAACAACGGCTGGAGCGGGTGGGAGAGCCTCGGCGGCGGCCTGACCCGCGCCGCCGAAGCGCTCGGGGCGGGCCTGCTGCCCGCGGCGTGACGTCCCCGATCGCGACCCGGTGCGCCCTCGCGCCGGGTCGCGGTCGTGCGCGCGGAGGTGCGCTCAGGCGGACTCGCGGCGGACCAGCACCGTGGGCAGGACCTCCCGCCGGGCGCGGATCGTCTCGCCGCGCAGCAGCCGCAGCAGGTGGGTCACCATGTGCCGGACCTGCGCGCTCGTGTCCTGCCGCACGCTGGTCAACGACGGCGTGGTGTGCGGCGCGATCATCGGGTGGTCGTCGAACCCGACCACGGCCACGTCCTCCGGCACCCGCCTGCCCGCCTCGCGCAACGCGTCCAGCGCGCCCGCGGCCATGTGGTCGGAGGCGACGAACGCCGCGTCCAGGTCCGGCACGCGGGCCAGCAGGGCCTCCATCGCCCTCTTCCCGCCCTCGCGGGAGAAGCCGCCGTCCTCCGTCATCAACGCCGTGGTCTCGTCGTCCGCGCCGACCGCCGTGCGCCACCCGGCCAGCCGGTCCATCGCCGAGTGCTCGTCCAGCGGGCCGGTCACCGAGACGATCCGCTTGCGGCCCAACGACAGCAGGTGCTCGGTGGCGAGCAGCCCGCCGCCCTCGTTGTCGTGGTCCACGGTGTGCAGGCCGCGCAGCGAGCCCCACGGCCGCCCGGCGTACACCACGGGCAGCGGCAGCTTGCGGGCCACGGCCGGCAACTGGTCGCCCTTGTGCGGCACGAACAGCAGCGCGCCGTCCACGTGACCGCCCGCCAGGAACCGCTCGGCCCGCGCCTGGTCCTGCGGCGAGTGCACCAGCATGAGCACCATCTGCACGTCCGCGTCGGCCAGCGACCGCGCCGCGGCGCGGATCAACCAGGCGAAGTGCGGGTCGTCGAAGATCTTCGGCTCGGGCTCGGAGAACACCACCGCGACCGCGCCGGACCGCCGGGTGACGAGCGCCCGCGCGGCCTGGTTCGGCTGGTAGCCCAGCTCCATGACCGCCGCCGTGACCGCCTCGTGCGCCTCCGGGCTGACCCTGGGCGACGCGTTGAGCACCCGTGACGCCGTCGCACGGGAGACACCGGCCTTCGCCGCCACGTCCTCCAGCGTGGGCCGCGCACCCGAGTGCGATTGAACGGACACGAGCACCACTCCTCGACTCCTCGCCCGACCAGCCCAGCTTAGCCGGAGGCGACCTGCCGGGAAGCGCTCTCAGGACTACCCGGGGCGGTGATCCCGGCGTCACCCGCGGCGATCGACACGCGCAGCAGCCCGTCCTCCCGCCGCACCGACGTCGGCAGCCCGGCGCGGGCCGCGGTGCGCAGCAGGCCGGTCTCGGAGGGCAGGCACCAGCCGACCAGCTCCCGCCGACCGGCGGCGCGCGCCGCGGCGGCCAGCTCGCCGAGCAGCGCCGTGCCGACGCCGCGCCCCTGCCACTCGTCCTCCACCAGCAACGACACCTCCGCGCTGTCCGGAGTGGACATCGGGATCAGCTGGCCGAGCGCGACCACCCGGTCCGCGCACTGGGCCACCACGGTGGTGCCGCGCGGCGGGCTGAGCAGCCGGTGCAGCCACCGCCGCGGCACCGTCCGCAGGCCCGAGTGGTAGCGGTGGAAGAGGGTGCCCATCGAGCACCGCGAGTGCAGCTCGGCGACCGCGCCCTCGTCGCCCGCGCGGCCCGGCCGCAGCACCAGCGCCATGCCGTCGTCGGTCAGCAGCGCCGTCGGGCGGGGCGTCGCCGCGCCGTGGGCCGACAGCAGGTCGAGCAACGCCTGCCCGCGCGCCAGCTCGACCTGCGTGAAGGGCGCCCAACCGCGCTTGGCGGTGTAGGACTGCGCCGCCTCCGGCGTCGCGGGCGAGGTCGCCTGGAAGTCGACCTCGCGGTGGTGGGGTTGTTCGTCGGAAGGGGGAGGGGAGGTGGGGGTGGTCGAGGCGGTCGGGGAATCCGGTGGGTCCAGGGGATTCGGGAAGTTCGGGGCAGTTGTCCGGGTTGGTTCGACGGAGTCGGCGGCGAGGACGATGCGCAGGGCTTCGGCGACGCGGTTGTGGTCGTGGAGGGCGAGGGCGGCGGCGCGCAGGGCGGCGGCCGGGGCGTCCACCAGGTCGCGCACGTCGGCGGCGGTGATGCCGACGCAGCGGCCGCCCTCGGCGCGCACCGCGTCCACCAGGTCCGCGGGCAGCAGGCCGGGCGCGGCGCGCACCACCAGCTCGTCGATCACGCCGCCGGGCACCGGGATCACGGACAGGGCCAGCACGTTGCAGTCCTGGTCCGCGAGCCGGACGGTCACCCTGGCCAGGGTGCCGGGGCTGTCGTCCAGCTCGACCCGCAGCCGCCAGGTGTTCGGTGTGGTCTCCATGGACCCAGGCTGCGGGACCGACGTTGCCGCGCGGGGACGACGGCGTTTCGGCGACGTGAGGGATGCCGGGCGGCGGTCAGTCGCGGCAGTGCGGCGGCGGCAGCGGGTTGAGGGGGCTGCACGGCCAGTCGGTGTTGCGCGTGGCCGTCGTGGTGGTGGTCGTGGTGGTGGTGGGCTCGACCTGCGTCTCCGGCGGTGGCGGCGGCGCGGCCGGTGGCGGAGTCGTCGTGGTCGTCCGGACCGCGGTGGTGGACTTCGGCGGCGACGACAGGGCCTCGGTGGTGGCCTGGCTCGGCGTCGTGGTGGAGCTGCTGCCGGTCGACGGCCGGCCGGTGATCCAGGTCGAGGCCGGGGGGTCCGCCTGCTGGTCGTCCTTCACACCGTCGAGGTAGACCCCGAGGAGGACACCGACCAAGGCCGACGCCGCCACGGCCAGGGCGCACGTGGCCCACAGCACCCGCACAGCAAGCCTCCTAACCGAACGTACTCGTGGCGCAACGCTGAGCGGCTGAACAGTACCGCCCATCGGCCGGTGCTAACCGGCCCAGTGCACCTCGACCGGCTCGTCCATCCGGTCCACCTCGCTGAGCACGGCCTTCCGCACCGCTGCGGACAACGAGCGGAACGGCTCCAGGGTGACGGTCAGCCGGCCGCCCTTGCGCTCGCGGGACCACACGCCGGCCATGAGCCCGTCCACCAGGAGTACCGGTGACAGCCATCCCTGCGGTCTGTACACCTGATCGGGCGACCCACCATCGAGGAAGTGGGTCGCGTGCCGGGTCGCCGCGACGACGTACTGGTCGAACGCGGGCAGCAGCCGGACGGTCCGCACCGGCTCCGCCGCGCGCAGCCCCTCGACGTCCTCCGCCCGCGCCCAGCAGGCCGTGCCCTCCACGTCCAGCGGCTCGACCCGGTCGCCCAGCGCCTTGAGCACCCGACCGCCGTCGGCCGGGCTCACGCCCCACCAGCGGGCGAAGTCCTCCCGGGTCGCGGGGCCCTGCTGGGCCAGGAACCGCAGCGCGACCTCCTCGACCGCGCCCTCCGCCGGCGTCGGGTCGAAGCCCAGCCACGTGCGCGGGCTGGTGAACCGGACGAACTGCCCCTCGCCGGGGCCGAACACGAGCCTGCCCCGGAACGACGCGGGCTTGAGGTACGCGCCCCAGCTCTCGCGCAGCTTGTCCCCGAGGTCCGCGGACGTGCGCGCGGCGACCTCGTCGGCCAGCTCGGCGCGGGTGAGCAGGCGGTCGGTCAGCACCTCGCCGACCGCCTCGACCAGCGCGTCCAGCTCGTCGGCGGTGATGTGGAAGTTCCGCAACCAGACCGGCTTGAGGTAGTGCCTGTAGGTGGCGAACCCGGCCTGCCACAGCGGGTACTCGTCCGCGGGCAGCAGGTGCAGCGTGCCGCGCATCGACCAGGTCTTGACCAGCGTGCGGTCGGTCCACAGGGCGCGTTCGACGGCGTCGTCGGCGAGTCCGTCGACGCGGGCGCGCAACGTCGCCCCGGCCGACGACATGAGCTGGGCGTGCAGCCCGCACAGCCGCGACACCACGTCCGCGGCCTCACCCGCCGGTCGGCGGGCGTCCAGGGCGTGCGCGCGGGTGCGCCAGGCCGCGACCTGCCGCCAGGTCACGCTCATCGGCGCTCCTCGTCACTCCGCGCGGCGGCGGGTCCACGCGCGGGGGTCGGCGTGCCGAGCGCGCGGGCCAGCACCAGCCCGGCCCCGGCCAGCCCGGCCACCAGCACCGCGCCGGTCATGTGCCAGGTGGGTGCGTCACCCGTACAGGTGAACACGTCCGTGAACTTGTCCGAGGAGCAGGTCACGAACGGCACGGAGGCCAGCCCGGTGCTCGCCGCCGCGACCCCGCCGAGCAGCGCGGACCCGAACGTGCGCATCAGCGGGAACGCGGCGTTGGCCGCGCCGATCGCCGCGATGGCGAACAGCAGCGGCACCGGGTGCGGGAAGGGGCCGAAGGCGGCGCAGCCCACCATGAGCGCGCACACGATCGCCAACCCGGTCCGTTCGCCCACGCGGCGACCCTAACAACGCGGGCGCGGCGGACGTCAGAACTTCGTAATCGGGTTTCCCGCGCCGAGCCGCGCCCGGTTCGCCAGAGTTGTCCGTGACGGATCGACTTCGGAAGGCGTGCGATGTCCAAGCGGGTGGTGGTGATCGGGGTGGCCGGCGTGCTGGTGGTCGCCCTGGTGGTGGGGCTGTACCTGTTCCAGCCGTGGCGGTTGTTCACCAACCGCACGGCCGACGAGGCGTTGTTGCTGCCGGCGACGACCGCGGCCACGACTTCGACCTCGGCGGCGGTCGAGGCGACGACCACGCCGCCGCCCGCCGGTCCGGTGGCGCTGGCCTCCGGGCCGTTCCGCTCGCTCTCGCACACCACGACCGGCACCGCGACGCTGGTCGAGCTGCCGGACGGCAAGCGCGCCGTGCAGTTCGAGTCGCTCGACACCAGCGACGGCCCGGACCTGCACGTGTACCTGTCCGGGCAGGCCGCCGGCTCGCCCGAGGAGGCGTTCGGCTCCGGTTTCACGAACCTGGGCGAACTGAAGGCGAATCGCGGCAACCAGGTCTACGAGGTGCCCGCCGGGGTCGACCTCACGGCCGTCCGCAGCGTCGTGATCTGGTGCCAACGGTTTTCCGAGGGCTTCGGAGTGGCGCCCCTGGAACAAGGCTGACACCGCGGCGAAACAAATCTCAAATGGTCTGGGCCACGTATAGCCTTTTCGCCGTATTGACGTATCTGGTCTAGACCACCTACCATATGGGCACCACAACGTCCCTCGTGGGTGGGCGGGCGGATGCCCCATCGACGAGGAGCCGGCTCACTGGGGTGGGCCAACCGTTGGCGGCGGCGCGGCGCTTCCTCTCCCCGTTCCGCGCCGCCGCTCACGGCCTTTCGCCGGTGTGATGCACACTGTGAGTGATGCTCACCAGGACCATCGCCATCCACTACGTCAACGCCGCGTTGCGCGGCGCCGTGCGGCGCGGTCACGACGTCGGCGCGCTGCTCGCGACGGCGGGGATCGGCGAGGCCCTGCTCGCCGACGAACGCGCCCGCGTCACGCCCGCCCAGTACAGCAGGCTCGTGCAGGCGTTGTGGGACGCGCTGGACGACGAGTTCATGGGCCTCGGGCCGCGGCCGAGCAAGCGCGGGACGTTCCCGACCATGTGCCTGCTGGCCGTGCACTGCGCGTCGCTGGAGGACGCGTTGCGGCGCGGCCTGTCGTTCTACGAGCTGTTCGACGTGCGGCCGACGATGACGCTGTGCGAGCAGGACGGGGTGGCCGTGTTCACGCTCTCGACGGAGGGCGTGGACGACCCGGACCGGTTCCTGGTCGAGTCGCTGCTGGTGCTGTGGCACCGGTTCTCGTCGTGGCTGATCGGCCGCCGGATCCCGTTGCGCGGGGTGGACCTGGCCTACCCGGAACCGCCGCACGGCGCGGAATACCACCTCATCTTCGGCGCGCCGCTGCGGTTTTCCGCACCCGCGACCACGTTGCGGTTCGACGCGCGATTCCTGCGGATGCCGGTGGTGCAGGACGAGGCCGCGTTGCGGCGGTTCCTGCGCAATTCGCCGGCCGAACTGCTGTCCCGGCGCGATTACGGCGCGGACGCGTCGAGCCAGGTGCGGCGGATGCTCGGCGGCGGCGTCGTGGGCCTGGAGAACGTGGCCGCGCGGCTCGGCATGAGCGCGCCCACGTTGCGGCGCAAGCTCGCGGCTGAGGGCACGTCGTTCCGCGAGGTGCGGGAGCAGTTGTTGCGCGACCAGGCGGTGGCGAGCCTGGTGCGCGGCGGCGAGTCGGTGGAGGAGCTGGCGCTGCGGCTGGGTTTCTCCGAGGCGAGCGCGTTCCACCGGGCGTTCAAGCGGTGGACGGGCGCGAGCCCCGGCACGTACCGGGGCGGCGCCGGGGGCTGACCCCGGCGGGCGGCGCAACTGCGGCCGAACGGCCGTGTCCGGCGAATCGTCAACACGGTGGACTTGCATCGCGTCAGTTACTCACCGAGCCCTGCGGGAGTGCCCGTGTTCCCACGCCCTCGCTCCGCCGCACCGGCCGCGGCGCTGGTCCTCGCCCTGGCGACGGCCGCGTCCGCGGCCCACGCCGACCCACCGCCCGCCTCGGCCCGCCTCGATCTCTCCACCCCCGCCGCGGGGGCCGCCCCGTCCGCCCACCTCACGGGGGCCGCCCCCACCGACGCCGGCCTGCCCGCTTCCGCGCGGGCCGCCTCCGCGTCGGCCGCCCCCTCACCGCCCCCTCCGCCGTCGTCCGTCGTCGACCTGCCCGGTGTCGCGGTCGCCCCTGCGCTCGACCCGGCCCGCCGCATCGAGACCGCCCGCACCACCCGTCCCGTCGCGCCGGGCGTGTCGCTGAGTTCGTTCGACTGGTACGAGCCGGGCGGCGCGGGCGGGTGGATCCGCGGCGACGCGCTCACCGTGGACCTCACCGCCGGCACCGGGGTCGACTACCTGCACCCCGGTCACGTGACCGCCGCCGAACCGCTGTCCGCGCAGGCCGACCGCACCCGCGCGGTCGCCGCCGTCAACGGCGACTTCTTCGACATCAACAACTCCAACGCGCCCGAGGGCGTCGGCGTCCGCGACGGCCGCACGGTCAAGTCGCCCGCCCCCGGCCACCGCCGCGCGGTCGGCCTCGACGCGGCGGGCATCGGCCGGGTCATGGAGGTGTTCTTCGACGGCCGGGTCGTCCGCGAGGGCGGTGCCGTGCTGCGGCTGCACCAGCTCAACAGCGCCACCGTCGAGGCGGGCGGGATCGGCCTGTTCGACCCCGTCTGGGGCGGCTACAGCCGGGCGCGGGCGGTGCGGGGCGCGGACCGCGTGACCGAGGTCGTGCTGCGGTCGGGCGTGGTGGTCGAGCGGCGCGACCGGGCGGGCGACGACCCGATCCCGGCCGACGGCCAGGTGCTCGTCGGCCGCGAGGCGGGCGCGGACGCGCTGGCCGCGGTGGCGGTGGGGGAGCGGATCACCGTGGAGCACACCACGAAGGCGGGCGACGGCAGCGCCCTGCACGCCGCGATCGGCGGCAACCAGGTGCTGTTGGTCGACGGCGAGGTCGTCGCGCCCGACGACCCCCTGCACCCGCGCACGGCGGTCGGGTTCTCGGCCGACGGCCGGAAGATGTTCCTGCTCACCGTGGACGGCCGCCAGGGGGCGTACCTGCTCGGGCTGACCCTCAAGGACGTGGCCGCGATCCTGAAGGAGATGGGCGCGCACAACGCCCTCAACCTCGACGGCGGCGGCTCGTCCACCCTGGTGGCCCGCACGCCCGGCGCGGACTCGGTGGTCGTGGAGAACACCCCGTCCGACGGCGGCGAGCGGCCCGTGCCGAACGGGCTGGCGCTGTACGCGCCCGCCGGCAGCGGCACGTTGACCGGCTTCTGGGTGCGCACCGCGATGGACCCGCGGTCCGCGCCGGGGACGGACACCGTGCCGGGCGGCCACCCGGAGCGGGTGTTCCCCGGGCTGACCCGGCGGCTGGCCGCCGACGGGCACGACGAGACGTACGGCCCGGTGCGGGACGACGCGCCCCGGTGGCGCACGACCCGGACCGACGTGGGCCGGGTGGACCGGGACGGCGTGTTCCACGCGGTGCGGCCGGGGACGACGAAGGCCGTGGCGCACCGCGGGGGCGTGAGCGGCGAGGTGGAGCTGACCGTGCTGGGGGCGTTGGCCGGGCTCGCGGCGACCACGAACCGGCTGAGCCTGCCCGACGTGGGCGGCACGTCCGCGTTCGGCGTGGTCGGCCGGGACGGCGACGGGTTCACCGCGCCGGTCGAGCCCGCGGACCTGGCGCTGGACTACGACCGGTCGGTGGTCGACGTCGCCCCCGGAGCGGACGGCGGGTTGCGCGTCACCGCCCTGCGGCCGGGTGCGACGACGGTCGTGGCCCGGGTCGGGGCGCACGTGGTGCGGGTCCCGGTGACCGTGGGGCTGGAGGAGCGGCTGCTCGCCGGGTTCGACGACGGCGCGGCGTGGACGTTCGGCTCGGCGCGGGGCTCCGGTTCGGTGACGCCGGTCGCGGAGGGTCGCACCGGCGCGGGGCTGCGGATGTCGTACGACTTCTCGAAGTCCACCGGCACCCGCACCGCCTACGCCATCCCGCCGCGGCCCATCGAGGTGCCGGGGCAGCCGCTCGCGCTCGGGGCGTGGGTCTACGGGCACGGTCGAGGCGAGTGGACGGCGTTCACCGTCACCGACTCGTCAGGGCTGAGCCGTTCGCTCTACGGGCCGTACATCACCTGGACCGGGTGGCGTTACCTGGAGGTGGCGGTGCCGTCCGGGCTCGCGTTCCCGTTGCGGGTGAACAGGTTCTACACGATCGAGACCAAGGCGGACCGGCAGTACACCGGTGAGGTGGTCGTGGACGACATCGTGGCCCAGGTGCCGCCCGCGGTGGACCTGCCGGTGGTGGCGGAGCCGGCGGACCGGTTCGTGGTGCAGGACGGCACGGTGGCCGACCGGCCGTGGCGGTTCGCCGTGATGTCCGACGCCCAGTTCGTGGCCCGGGACCCGGACGGCGCGCTGGTGCGCGCGGCGCGGCGGACGTTGCGCGAGATCAAGGCGCAGCGGCCCGACTTCGTGGTGGTGAACGGCGACTTCGTGGACGAGGCGTCGCCCGCGGACCTCGCGCTGGCGCGGCGGGTGCTGACCGAGGAGCTGGGCGACGAGCTGCCGTGGCACTACGTGCCGGGCAACCACGAGATCATGGGCCCGGGCACGATCGACAACTTCCGGCGCGAGTTCGGGGCGACCCACCGGGTCTTCGACCACAAGGGCACGCGGTTCGTGCTGCTGGACTCGTCCACGGGGACGGTGCGCGGCGGCGGGTTCGACCAGGCGGTCATGCTGCGTGACGCGTTGCGCGACCACGGGGCCGTTCACTCGGTCGTCGTGGCGGAGCACCACCCGCCGCGCGACCCGACGCCGACCAGGGCCAGCCAGTTGGCCGACCGGCTGGAGGCGGACGTGGTCGAGGACTGGCTGGCGGAGTTCCGGCGCACGACCGGCAAGGGCGCGGCGTTCATCGGCGCGCACGTGGGCCTGTTCCACGCCTCGCGGGTGGACGGCGTGCCGTACCTGGTGAACGGCAACTCGGGCAAGGCGCCGGCGGGGGAGGCGGGGCGGGGCGGGTTTACCGGCTGGACCATGCTGGGCGTCGACCCGCGCCGCGGCGACGACTGGCTGGCCGCCGAGGTCCGGCCGCACGTGGACGGCCTGACCCTCGCCGCGCCGCCGACCGTGCCCGTGGGCGTGCCGGCGACCGTGACCGCCACCGTGGCGCAGGGCTCGCGCGACGTCCCCGTCGCCTACCCGGTGACCGCGGACTGGTCGGCGTCCCCGAACGTGCACATCGGCAACCGTTCGGGCCTGCGCCCCTGGCACGCCGCCTGGCTCGACCCCGCCACCGGCACGTTCACCGCCCTGCGCCCGGCCACCACCACCCTCTCCGTGACCGTCAACAACACCACCACCTCCACCACCATCACCACCCCCTGACCCCGCGAGAGTCCAACCCTCACGCCGCGCGTGTCCTACGTTCGCGTCGCGCGTGTCCTACGTTCGGAACACCCGAGTTCAACACTCAGAACACGTGCGAGCGTCCTGAGCGTTGAACTCGGGGTACCTGAACGTAGGACTCTCGCGTTCTGGACGTAGGACACGCGCGTTCGCAACGTAGGACACGCGCGTTCGCAACGTAGGACACGCGCGTTCGCAACGTAGGACACGCGCGAGGGTCAGTAGGGGTGGTTGGTGGTGGCGCGGTCGCGGAGGGAGGTCGGCGGGCGGAAGCGCTCGCCGTAGGTGTCGGCCAGGTAGTCGGCACGCTCCACGAACCCGGTCAGCCCGTAGGAGTTGATGAACTGGAGCGTGCCGCCGCTCCACGGCGCGAAGCCGAACCCGAACACGCTGCCCACGTTCGCGTCACCGACCGACGTCAGCACGCCCTCGTCCAGGCACCGCACCGTCTCCAACGACTGGATGAACAGCAACCGGTCTTCGACGTCCTGCTCCGTCACGCCCGCGTCGGCCCGCGCGTACCGCGCCAGCCCCGGCCACAGGAACTTCCGGCCGCCCTCCGGGTACTCGTAGAAGCCGGCCCCGCCGGACTTGCCCGTGCGCCCCTCGGCCACCAGCTCCTCCAGCACGCGGAACGCCGGGTGGTCGCCCAGCGCCCCGGCCGCCGACGGGTCGTCCGCCAGCGCCTGGTCCCGGATCTTCAGCTGCAACGTCAACGTGACCTCGTCCGACACCGCCAGCGGGCCGACCGCCATGCCCGCACGACGCGCCACGTTCTCGATCAACGCGGGCGACACGCCCTCCGCCACCATCGACACCGCTTCGGTGACGTACGTGCCGAACGTCCGCGACGTGTAGAATCCGCGGCTGTCGTTCACCACGATCGGCGTCTTGCCGATCTGCAGCACGTAGTCGAACGCCCGCGCCAGCGTCTCGTCCGACGTCTTCTCGCCGCGGATGATCTCCACCAGCCGCATCTTCGGCACCGGCGAGAAGAAGTGCAGCCCGATGAACCGCGACGGGTCGGCCACCGCCGACGCCAGCCCGGTGATCGGCAGCGTGGACGTGTTCGACGCGATCACCGCGTCCGGCAGCGCCGCCGCCTCCGCCGCGGGCAGCACCCGGTTCTTCAGCTCCCGGTTCTCGAACACCGCCTCGATCACGAGGTCGCAGCCCGCCAGGTCGGCGTCCGAGTCGGTCGGAGTGATGCCCGGCGTGTCACCGGCGCCGCGCCGCGCGGCCTCCAGCGTCACGTCCTTCAGCACGACCTCGATCCCGGCCTTGGCGCTGACCTCGGCGATGCCCGCGCCCATCATGCCCGCGCCGAGCACGCCGACCTTGGCCACCTTCGACCGCTCGACCCCGGACGGCCGGGAGCCGCCCGCGTTGATCTCGTTGAGCTGGAACCAGAACGTGCCGATCATGTTCTTGGCCACCTGGCCCGCGGCCAGCTCCAGGAAGTACCGCGCCTCGATCCGCAACGCCGTGTCGAAGTCGACCAGCGCGCCCTCGACCGCCGCGGCCAGGACCTTCTCCGGCGCGGGGTACACGCCGTGCGTCTTCTTCCGCAGCACGGCGGGCGCCGCCGCGAGCAGCCCGTACAGGTTCGGGTCGCCCACCCGCACGTCCGGCACGGTGTGCCCGGGCTCGTCCCACGGCTGCCGCGGCGCGGGGTTCTCCTTGATCCACGCCCGCGCCTTGGCGATCAGCTCCTCGCGGGAGGACGCCAGCTCGTGCACGATCCCGGCCTGCAACGCCCGCGCCGGCCGGAGCTGCTTGCCCTCCATCAGCAGCGGCAACGCGGGCTGCACGCCCAGCAGCCGCACCATCCTGGTCACGCCGCCACCGCCGGGCAGCAGGCCCAGCGTCGCCTCGGGCAGGCCCAGCTTGATCTTGTCGTCGTCCAGCGCCACCCGGTGGTGGCAGGCCAGCGCGATCTCCAGGCCGCCGCCCAGCGCGCTGCCGTTGATCGCCGCGACCACGGGCTTGCCCAGCAGCTCCAGCCGCCGCAGCTGGCCCTTGACCTCCTCCAGGAACCCGAGCGCCTCGCCCGCGTTCTCCGGCGTGATCGTGATCAGCAGGGTGAGGTCGCCACCCGCGAAGAACGTCTTCTTCGCCGACGTCAGCACCACGCCGGCGATGTCGTCGCGCTCGGCCTCCAGCCGGGCGACGGTCTCGCCCATGTCCCGGTGGTACTCGGCGTTCATCACGTTCGCCGAACCGGACATGTCCATCGTGAGGGTGACGATCCCCTCGTCGTCCCGCTCGTAGTGGATAGCCATCAGACCCTCTCGATGATCGTCGCGATGCCCATGCCGCCGCCCACGCACAGCGTGGCCAGCCCCCGCCGCAGGTCCCGGCGCTCCAGCTCGTCGAGCAGGGTGCCGAGGATCATGCAGCCGGTCGCGCCGAGCGGGTGGCCCATGGCGATCGCGCCGCCGTTGACGTTGACCTTGTCGTCGGGCAGGTCCAGCTCCCGCTGGAACTTCAGCACCACCGACGAGAACGCCTCGTTGATCTCGAACAGGTCGATGTCCTCGACGGTCAGCCCCGCCTTGTCCAACGCCTTGCGCGCGGCCGGCGCCGGACCGGTCAGCATGATCGTCGGCTCCGAGCCGACGACCGCCGTCGCGGTGATCCGGGCGCGCGGCGTCAGGCCCAGCTCGCGGCCGATGCGCCCGCTGCCGATCAGCATCGCCGCCGCGCCGTCCACGATCTGCGACGAGTTGCCCGGCGTGTGGACGTGGTCGATCCGCTCCACGGTCGGGTACCGGTCGATGGCGACCGCGTCGAAGCCCAGGTCGCCGTGGAAGGCGAAGCTCGGCTTGAGCTTGGCCAGGCCCTCCAGCGTGGTCTCCGGCCGGATCGCCTCGTCGTGGTCGAGCACGACCGAGCCGTTCTGGTCGACCACGGGCACGAGCGAGCGGTCGAAGTAGCCCTTGTCCCGCGCGAGCGTCGCCCGCTGCTGCGAGCGCACCGCGTACGCGTCCACGTCCTCGCGGCTGAACCCCTCCAGCGTGGCGATGAGGTCGGCGCTCACGCCCTGCGGCACGAAGTTGACCGCCATGTTGGTCTCCGGGTCGGCCATCCACGCGCCGCCGTCGGAGCCCATCGGCACCCGCGACATCGACTCGACGCCGCCCGCCACCACCAGGTCCTCGAACCCGGACGCGACCTTGGCGGCGGCCAGGTTGACCGACTCCAGGCCGGACGCGCAGAACCGGTTGAGCTGCACGCCCGCCGGCCGCAGGTCCCACCCGGCGGCCAGCACCGCGGTGCGGGCGATGTCCGCGCCCTGCTCGCCGACCGGCGACACGACGCCGAACACCACGTCGTCCACCGCCGAGGTGTCCAGGTCGTTGCGCCGCGCCAGCGCCGCCAGCACCCCGGAGGCCAGGGTGATCGGCTTGACGCTGTGCAGCGATCCGCGCTTTCCCCTGCCACGCGGTGTGCGCACCGCGTCGAAGATCAAGGCTTCGCTCATGTACTCAACGGTAACCGCCGCTGCGGGGACCGCCCATGACCGCGCGAGGTGACTTATTAGCTCACCGGCGCGAGCCGGTGGTCCATGACCTCGCCCTCGCCGACGAACCCCAGCCGCGCGTAGAGCCGCCGGGCCGTCTCGTTCTCCCGGACCACCCGCAACTGCACCAGCGCCCACCCGTGCTCGCGCGCCCACGCCAGCACGTCGGCCACCAGCGCCTCGCCGACGCCCCGCCGCCGGAACTCCGGCTTGACCCACATGGAGTACAGGTACAACACGTCGGGGTGAACCTCGTGCGGCACGCCGGCGACCAGCCCGATCGGCTCCGGCGCCTCCGCCACCACCTTCACCCCGTGGTCCGGGCCCAGCAGCTCCCGCCACCGCGCCTCGTCGAACTCCCGCTCCAGCGCGAGCGTCGGGCCGAACGCCCCGGGGTCGCTGCCCAGCGCCGTGAGCCGGATGTCCCGCCACGTCGCCCAGTCGTCCGGCCCGAGCCGTCGCACCCTCATGCCCCCAGTCTGACCCACCGGCCTGACATTTGCGCTCACGATCACGGGTCACCGCGGCGCGCTGCGGTCATGGCGGCGCGGCCCCGCCGGTGGGAACGTCGGTGGCATGCCAACTCGCCGTTCCGCATGGATGACCGAGGACCTGGACCAGCTGCGGGAGCTGGCCCGGACGTTCTTCGAGAGGGAGGCCGTCCCGCACCGGGAGCGCTGGGCCGCGCAGAAGCAGGTGGACCGCGACTTCTGGACCAAGGCGGGCGGGGTCGGGCTGCTCTGCCTGTCCATCCCCGAGGAGTACGGCGGTGGCGGCGGCACGTTCGCGCACGAGGCGGTGCTGCTGGAGGAGCAGGCCCGGTGCGGCGACAGCGCGTGGGGCAACAGCGTGCACAGCGGGATCGTCGCCCACTACATCAACGCCTACGGCACCGAGGAGCAGAAGCGCCGCTGGCTGCCCAAGATGGCGACCGGCGAGTACGTCGGCGCGATCGCCATGTCCGAGCCCGGCGGCGGCTCCGACCTGCAGAACGTCAAGACGCGGGCGCTGCGGCGCGGCGACGAGTACGTGCTGTCCGGCTCCAAGACGTTCATCACCAACGGCGCGCAGGCCGACCTGGTGGTCGTGGTCGCCAAGACCGACCCCGGCCAGGGCGCGACGGGCATCTCGCTGCTGGTCGTGGAGACCGCGGCGGCGCAGGGGTTCCGGCGCGGCCGGGTGCTGGACAAGGTCGGCATGCACGGCCAGGACACCGCCGAGCTGTTCTTCGACGACGTCCGGGTGCCGGCGGAGAACCTGCTGGGCACCGGCGAGGGCCAGGGGTTCATCCAGCTGATGCAGCAGCTCCCGCAGGAGCGGCTGATCATCGCGGTGGCGTCGGTCGCGGGCATCGAGGCGGCGGTGGACCTCACGCTGGCCTACGTCAAGGACCGCACGGCGTTCGGCCGGGAGCTGATCAAGTTCCAGAACACCCGGTTCAAGCTCGCCGAGTGCGCCACGGAGGCCCGCGTGACCAGGGCGTTCGTGGACGAGTGCGTGCAGGCGCACCTGGCCGGGCGGCTGGACGTGCCCACTGCGGCGATGGCGAAGTGGTGGGCCACCGAGCGGCTGTGCCGGGTCGTGGACGAGTGCGTGCAGCTGTTCGGCGGCTACGGCTACATGACCGAGTACCCGATCGCGCGCGCGTGGGCGGACGCGCGCGTGCAGAAGATCTACGGCGGGACGAACGAGATCATGAAGGAAATCATCGCGAGGTCGCTCTAGTGCCCGGCCCGCTGGAGGGGTTGAAGGTCGTCGAGCTGGCGGGCCTCGCGCCCGCGCCGTTCGGCTGCATGGTGCTGGCGGACCTGGGCGCGTCGGTGGTCCGGGTGGACCGGATCGGCGGCGCGACGGAGGTGCCGCTGCTGGGGCGCGGGCGGCGGTCGATCGGCGTGGACCTGCGCCGCCCCGAGGGCGCGGAGCTGGTGCTCCGGCTGGTCGCGGAGTCCGACGTGCTGGTCGAGGGCTTCCGGCCGGGCGTGACCGAGCGGCTGGGCATCGGCCCGGCGCAGTGCCTGGCCCGCAACCCGCGCTTGGTCTACGGGCGGATGACGGGCTGGGGCCAGGACGGGCCGCTGGCCGACCGCGCCGGGCACGACATCAACTACATCGCGGTGGCGGGCGCGCTGGAGCCGATCGGCCGGGACGGCGCGCCGCCGACCGTGCCGCTCAACCTCGTCGGCGACTTCGGCGGGGGCGGGCTGCTGCTGGCCGTGGGCGTGCTGGCGGCCCTGTACGAGCGGGACCGGTCCGGGCGCGGGCAGGTCGTGGACGCGGCCATGGTCGACGGCGCGGCCCTGCTCACGACGTTCCTGCACGGGATGGCGTCGGTCGGCGCGTGGCCCGGGCGGCGCGGCACCAACCTGCTGGACGGCGGCGCGCCGTTCTACGACGTGTACGAGACCGCCGACGGGCGGTTCGTCAGCGTCGGCGCGCTGGAGGAGAAGTTCTACGCCGAGCTGCTGGACGTGCTGGGGCTGGCCGACGCCGGGCTGCCGCCGCGGCACGACCCGGCGAACTGGCCGGAGCTGCGGGCCCGCATCGCCGCCGCAGTGGCCACCCGGACGCGCGACGAGTGGGCCGCGCTCGCCGAGGGCACCGACGCGTGCCTCGCGCCCGTGCTCGCGCCCGGCGAGGCCCCCGCGCACGGGCACAACGCCGAGCGCGGCACGTTCGTGCAGGTGGGAGGGGTGGCGCAGCCCGCGCCGGCGCCGCGGTTCGACCGCACGCCCGCGGCCGCGCCGGGTCCGCCGCCCGCGGTGGGGGAGCACACGGTCGCCGTGCTGGCCGAGCTGGGGCTGGGCGAGGACGAGATCGCCGCGCTGCGGCGTTCCGGGGTGGTCGGCTGACGCGCCCCCGGCCGGTCCCGAAAAGGGCACGGGAAATCACCTGAAGGGGTACCGGAATTGAGTGGCAGCCGACATCGGCCTTTGTCACGCTCGGTGCGTGAGTCGGCGCATTCAGGTGATGGGCGGCGAAGGGAAGACGATGTCGCTGAACCTCGGTGTCCGTGCCTGGGGGGTGGGCGAGCGCCCGTACCTTCAGGATCGGCGGGACCACTGGTCCCCTTGATCGTCCGATCGGGTGACACCAGGGGCGGTTCAGGCGTGGTTGCGTGGTCGGGCCGGCGGCCAGTCGGGCGACGTGGGCGCGTTCGATCGTCATCATCCGGGTGAATGAGGGACGATGACGCTTGACACGACCGGTGCGGCGACGGGCCGCCCGGCCGAGCGACACGGACGGAGAGCGATCAGTGAACGTCAAGAAGGTGGTGACGCTGGCGGCGGTCGCGCTGGTGCTGTTCCTCCTGATCACCCAGCCGAACGAGTCCGCCCAGGCGGTGCGGACCGCCCTGGGGTGGCTCCAGGCCGGCGCGGAGTCGATCATCACCTTCGTCCGCAGCCTCTTCGCCTAGCGACCCCTCCGACGTCGCCGAACTCCGCTCAATGCGGTCACGAGCGGTGACCGCAGGATCCGAGCGTTGCACCATACGGGTGGAATGAGGGCTATAACGCCCTGGTAACAGGGTTTTAGACAAACCGGGGTCTAGCGGTTGTCGGTACCCGCTAATACGGTGCGTCGCATTGGCTGATCTTCGACCGACGAGGAGGCAGAATGGTCGAGGACTCCGGAGTCGACGAGCTGTTGCGGCAGTGGGCGGCTGAGCGCTCGGACGACGCCGAGCTGCGGGAGGTGAACCGGATCAAGGACGCGTGGCTCGCGGAAGCCCCGCCGTCCGCGCCGGGGATCCCCGTGCAGCGGGCGAATGGCGGTCCCCGCGGCCTGGTGAAGGTCGAGTCCGCGGATCCGGCGTACGTGGCGGCGATGCGGAAGCGGGCGCCCGAGGTGCCCGAGGTCCTGCTCGCGGCCGCCGCCAGCTACTGGCAGCTGGTGGGCGATCTCTCCGAGGCCGAGCTGTGGTGGGACGCGGGCATCAGCCCGTTGGACCAGCGCGCTCTGGACTACCGGGCGGCCGGGCTCACCCCCGCCGACCTCGGTCGTCGCCTCGGCCCGATGACGGTGCTCCAGCACCTGCGTCGGGGCAGCGCGGCGGCCTGGTGCGTGGCCAGGTTGCAGAGGCAACGCCGGGACGGCGTGGCCTAGGTCCGACGAGTCGGGGCGGGCTCCTGTGGTCGAGGAGCCCTTGCCTTGAGGGGGCGGGCTCCTGCACGAGGAGCCCCGGCCCCGGTGGCGCGGCCCCGGCGCCCTGGAACCGGACGAACCGGACTCCGGGCGGAACACCCGTTACCCTTGAGGCGTGCAGGGCCTCATCACCCCCAAGCGGCTGGCCATCGCCGCCGCGTGCCTGGCGTCGCTGGTCGTGTGCTGCGGCCTGGCCTACTGGCAGTGGGAGCGGTTCTCCGAGGCGGGCGGCACGTTCCAGAACCTCGGCTACGTCTTCCAGTGGCCGCTGTTCGGCCTCTTCCCCGCGTTCATGGTGTGGCGCATCCGCAGGCTGGACGCCCGCCGCAAGGCCGAGGCCGCCCGGGAGCCGGTGGTCGAGCCGCCGCGCCCGATGGTTACCGTGGAGCCCGTCAGGACACCCGTGCCGGACGACGAGGACGACGAGCTGGCGGCCTACAACCGCATGCTCGCCCAGCTCCACGCGCGGGACCAGCGGTGAGGCGAAGGTAGGACGATGAGCGGCGCGTTGACCAGGTTCCGGTTCATGGCTTACGTGGTCGGTGTCGGCCTGCTGCTGCTCGTGGTCGCCATGATCGCCAAGTACGCGGGCGGCAACGCGGGCATGATGCAGGTCGTCGGCCCCGTCCACGGCTTCCTCTACGCCGTCTACCTGGTGCTGACCGTCGACCTGGCGCTCAAGGCCCGCTGGTCGATCAAGGGCACCGCCCTGGTGCTGCTCGCGGGCACGATCCCGTTCGTGTCGTTCTACGCCGAGCGCAAGGTCGTGGAGACCGTCCGGGCCGAGAAGAGCCTGTGACCGGGGTTGACCCCGCCCGCCGGCCACCCCTAGCGTCTGGCGGTACCAACTGAACACGGCCGTCGATGTCGCGCGGGAGAGTCCCCGAGCGGGGCGCCGAAGGAGCAACTCCTCCCCGGAATCTCTCAGGCCCAGGTACCGCGCGACGAAGGCAACTCTGGAAAGCAGGCGCACCCGCTGCGCCTCGCCCACGGTGCAAGCCGCCCGCGCCGGGTGGCGAAGCTCTCAGGCTCATGGCAGAGGGGGAGGCTCACTCGACGAGGAGTCTCCGATGGGCCGTGTCATCCTTTCGCACGTGACGCTCTCGGGCGCGCCCGCGCCGACCCGACCGGTCGGCCCGCCGGCGTGCCCGCACCCAGGGAGGACCCGCCCGATGGAAAGCCGCCGCACGCCCCTGCACGCCGAGCACGAGGCGCTGGGCGCCCAGTTCACCGACTTCGCGGGCTGGCGGATGCCGCTGCGCTACGACAGCGAGCTGGCCGAGCACCGCGCGGTGCGCACCTCGGCGGGCCTGTTCGACCTGACCCACATGGGTGAGATCGTGCTCACCGGCCCCGAGGCCGGCGCGGCGCTGGACCACGCCCTGGTCGGCCACGCCTCCGCGATCGGCGTCGGCCGCGCCCGGTACACGATGATCTGCGAGGCCGACGGCGGCGTGATCGACGACCTGATCGTCTACCGCACCGGCGACCGGGAGTACATCGTCGTCGCGAACGCCTCGAACGCCGCCGTCGTCCACGAGGCCCTGGTCGAGCGCGCGAAGGGCTTCGACACCACCGTCGAGGACAGGTCCGCCGACTACGCGCTGCTCGCCGTGCAGGGCCCGCGGTCCACCGCCATCCTCGAAGCGCTCACGCCCACCGACCTGACCTCGGTCAAGTACTACGCCTCGTACCCGACCGAGGTCGCGGGCAAGCCGGCCCTGCTCGCCCGCACCGGCTACACCGGCGAGGACGGCTTCGAGCTGTTCGTCGCCCCGGCCGACGCCGCGCACGTCTGGCAGGCGCTGCTGGAGGCGGGCGCGCCGCACGACCTCAAGCCCGCCGGCCTCGGCTGCCGCGACACCCTCCGCCTGGAGGCGGGCATGCCGCTGTACGGCAACGAGCTGGGCCGCGACCGCACGCCCTTCCACGCCAACCTCGGCCGGGTGGTGAAGCTCGACAAGCCGGGCGACTTCGTCGGCCGCGACGCGCTGGCCGCCGTCGCCGAGCAGGGCGTGGCCGAGGTCCTGGTCGGCCTGAAGACCACCTCCCGCCGCGCGCCCCGGCACGGCTACCCGGTGCTGGACGCGGACGGCAACCGCATCGGCGAGGTGACCAGCGGCGCGCTGTCGCCGACCCTCGGCTACTCGGTGGCGATGGCCTACGTCACCACCGGCCACACCGAGCCGGGCACGGAACTCTCGGTCGACGTGCGGGGCAAGCACGAGCCGGTCGAGGTCGTCGCGCTGCCCTTCTACCAGCGAACCAGCTAAGGGAGAGACCCACACATGTCCGAGCACTTCAACACCTCCCTCGCGGAGTTCGACCCGGAGGTCGCGAACGCCGTCGCCGCCGAGCTGCACCGGCAGCAGAGCACGCTGGAGATGATCGCCTCGGAGAACTTCACGCCGGTGTCGGTGCTCCAGGCGCAGGGGTCGGTGCTGACGAACAAGTACGCCGAGGGCTACCCCGGCCGGCGCTACTACGGCGGCTGCGAGAACGTCGACGTGATCGAGCGGCTGGCGATCGAGCGGGTCAAGGCCCTGTTCGGCGCCGGGTTCGCCAACGTCCAGCCGCACTCGGGCGCGCAGGCCAACGCGTGCGCGATGTTCGCCCTGCTCCAGCCGGGCGACACCATCCTGGGCCTCGACCTCGCGCACGGCGGCCACCTCACCCACGGCATGCGGATCAACTTCTCCGGCAAGCTCTACAACGTGGTGCCCTACCACGTGTCGGACGAGGACGGCCGGGTGGACATGGCCGAGGTCGAGCGCCTGGCCGCCGAGCACCGCCCCAAGCTGATCGTCGCCGGCTGGTCGGCCTACCCCCGGCAGCTGGACTTCGCCGAGTTCCGCCGCATCGCCGACTCGGTGGACGCCTACCTGATGGTCGACATGGCCCACTTCGCCGGCCTGGTCGCCGCGGGCCTGCACCCGAGCCCCGTGCCGCACGCCCACGTCGTGACCACGACCACCCACAAGACCCTCGGCGGCCCGCGCGGCGGCGTCATCCTCACCAACGACGCCGACCTCGCCAAGAAGATCAACTCGGCGGTGTTCCCGGGTCAGCAGGGCGGCCCGCTGGAGCACGTGATCGCGGGCAAGGCGGTGGCGTTCAAGCACGCCGCGTCGCCCGAGTTCGCCGACCGCCAGCGCCGCACGGTCGAGGGCGCGAAGATCCTCGCCGACCGGCTGTCCCAGCCGGACGCCGCCGCGGCGGGCGTGAAGGTGCTCACCGGCGGCACGGACGTGCACCTCGTCCTGGTCGACCTGGTCGCGTCCGACCTGGACGGCAAGCAGGCCGAGGACCGCCTGCACGAGGTGGGCATCACGGTCAACCGCAACGCCGTGCCGAACGACCCGCGTCCCCCGATGGTGACCTCGGGCCTGCGCATCGGCACGCCCGCCCTGGCCACCCGCGGCTTCGGCGCGGCGGACTTCGCCGAAGTGGCGGACATCATCGCCACGGCGCTCCAGCCCTCCCCGGACCTCGCCGACCTGCGCTCCCGCGTCGAGGTCCTGGCCGCCAAGCACCCGCTGTACCCCACCCTGTGAACCAAGCCACGAAATAGCTCGGCCAACCTGGAGGTTGGGGGGGGGGGGCGCCCCGCCCGGGCCGCGCCGACACATGCGCATCACCACACCCCCCCGCCCCCGGGGCCGCGCGCGCGCGCGCGCCCGCG
>NZ_JBHYXZ010000012.1:27565-31491 GCF_042752395.1 Actinosynnema sp. NPDC059335
CCCGTTTAACCCACCCATTTCAAACAACCCACAAAATACCTCGCCAAACCTGTAGGTTGACCGGGGCGCGACCCCCCCGGGTAAAACCTAAAGAGGCACCATGACCGCCACCCTCGACGCGCTGGCCCTGCCGCGCGACGCCCAGGACCTGCTGTTCCGCGAGGCCCGGACGGTGAACGCGTTCACCGACGAGCCGGTGACCGACGAGCAGCTCCGCGCCGTCTACGACCTCGTCAAGTGGGGCCCGACGGCGATGAACAGCCAGCCGCTGCGCATCCTCTTCGTCCGCAGCCAGGACGCCAAGGCCCGCCTCGCCCCGCACATGTCGGAGGGCAACCGCGCCAAGACCCTGGCCGCTCCCGTCACCGCCGTCCTCGCGGCCGACACCGACTTCCACGAGCACCTGGCCAAGACCTTCCCGCACTTCGCCAACGCCAAGGCCGCCTTCGCCGACGACCAGCGCCGCACCGAAGCCGCGAAGACCAGCGCCCTCCTGCAGGTCGGCTACTTCATCGTGGGCGTCCGCGCCGCGGGCCTCGCCGCCGGCCCGATGAGCGGCTTCGACCAGGAAGGCGTCCGCCGGGAGTTCTTCGCGGACACCAACCAACTGCCCCTGGTGATCGTCAACATCGGCCACCCGGACCACTCGGGCACCCACCCCCGCAACCCGCGCCTCGACCACACCGACGCCATCCGCACCATCTGACGCCCCCGCCCGAACCGCCGGCCGCCACACCCCCACCGGCCAACCAATCGCCCTTCCCCCAACGAAGGGTTCCGTGTCATCCCGCCGACCTGGCCCTGCCCAACCGCACGTGTCAAGGGGGCACTTCCGGCCCTACCGCACCTGACGCCGGAACTGCCCCCTTGACACGTGTGGTTGCCCTTGTGGAGGTCGGCGGGATGACACGAAACCCGACCCCGCTGGTACAGGGGGCTTAACCACCGAACCCCGTCATCCTGCTGATCTGCCCGTCCGGCGAGGACTCTTTGCTCTTTTGATTCTTTGACTCAAGCCGCCGGTGCCGTCACCCCGGCCGGCAGGCACTCCACGTTGCGCTTCCCGTTGGGCTGCACCACGAACCACGTGCCCCCAACCCCCTGCCCCTTCCACTGGCCGGGCGCTTCGTCCTTCGCGTACGTGTACAGGGGCCATCCCGCCAACGTCACCTGCTCCGTGCCATCGGCCCTCTTCACCGTCGACACGAGCGCCGGGTCCACACCCTCCAACCGGGGCGTGCCGTTGGACAGCAGCGGGGGCCACGTCACCGCGCACTGACCCTCGCAGTTGGACTTCGCCGGATCCGCCGTGTCCTTGTCGAACCGGTACAACGTCCGCCCGTCCCCGTCCTGCACCACATCGCCCATCTTGGGCACGCTCTTCCCCACGAGCGTGACCTGCGGCCCTTCCTGCGCTCCTGCCGCAGGCTCCACCGCCTCCTCCGGCTCGACCGCCTCTCCACTGGTCGGAGGCACCAACGACTGAACACCGCCGTAGTCACCGCCGTCGTAGTCCTGCGCCGCCGCCCCGACCTGCTCTGTCTGCGCGACCGTCCGGCCCTGCAAGCCGGTCGCGTTGGACGTCCACATGACCAGCGCGAGCACGGCCACCATGCCGCCCGCGACGGCGATGGCGATGCGATTCCGTCGGATCACTTCGTTCCTCCTCGGTCCGTCATGCGCTCCACCGACGACTACGGCCCCCCGACGAACCCGGTTCAGCCGCACCCGAAGACGTGAACCAAGACAGGGGGTGCCCGTAGGGTGTCCGGGTGGGCAACGAGATCTCCTTCCCGCGCCAGCACGCGCGCACCCAGCGGTTCACCCTCGGCGCACCCCGGACGTTCACCGCGGCCCCGGACGGCGCCAAGGTGTACTTCCTCCGCACCGCCACGGCCACGAGCCGGGCGAACGGCCTCTGGGCGTTCGACACCGCCACCGGCGCGGAGGTGCTGCTGGCCGACCCCGGCACCCTGCTGACCGACCCCGAGGACCTGTCGCCGCAGGAGCGGGCGCGCCGCGAGCGCACCCGCGAGCAGGCCGCGGGCATCGTGGGCTACGCCACCGACAGCGACGTCCGGCAGGCCGTGTTCGCGTTGTCCGGCAGGCTGTTCGTGCTCGAACTGGCCACCGCCGCCGTCCGCGAGCTGCCCGTGCGCGGCGCGGCGATCGACCCGCGCCTGGACCCGACCGGCCGCCGGGTCGGCTACGTGGTGGACGGCGCGCTGCACGTGGTGGACCTGGAGACCGGCGCGGACCGCGTGGTCGCCGCCCCGGACGGCCCGGACGTCACGTGGGGCCTCGCGGAGTTCATCGCCGCCGAGGAGATGGGTCGCCACCGCGGCTACTGGTTCTCCCCGGACGGCGAGCACGTGCTGGCGGCCCGCGTGGACAACGGGCCCGTGCCGCGCTGGCACATCGCCGACCCCGCCAACCCCGGCACGCCCGCCGCCGAGATCGCCTACCCGGCCGCCGGCGAGGCCAACGCCGTGGTGGAGCTGGCGATCTTCAACACCGGCCGGGTCGACGTGACGTGGGACCGCGAGGCGTTCCCCTACCTCACCACGGTCTCCTGGTCCACGCACGGCAAGCCGCTGCTCCAGGTCCAGTCACGCGACCAGCGCCGGGTCCGGGTGCTCGCGGTCGACGTCGTGACCGGTCGCACCGAGGTCGTCGCCGACGACCGGGACCCGCACTGGTTGGAGATCGTGCCCGGCGCGCCGCGCTGGACGCCGAACGGCGAACTGCTGCGCGTGCTGCCGCTCGGCGACGCGAACCGGCTCGTCGTGGGCGACCGGCCGTGGACCCCGGACGGCTTCCAGGTCCGGTCCGTCCTCGACGTCGCCGAGGACGGCGTGCTCGTCACCGCGTCCACCGACGACCCGACGCAGACGCACGTGTTCCTGGTCGGCCCGGACCAGGTGACCCGGCTGTCCACTGAGGACGGCGTGCACGGCGCGACCCGCGCCGGCGGCGTCCTGGTCCTGTCCCGCTCCTCCCTGGACCACTTCGGCGCTCGAACGACCGTCACCGCGAACGGGACGACCCGCACGATCGGCTCGTTCGCCGAGACCCCCGTCCTCACCCCGGAGGTCCGGCTCCTGACCGTCGGCGAACGCGACCTGCGCGCCGCGCTCCTCTTCCCGCGCGACCACGTGCCCGGCACCAGGCTGCCCGTCCTGCTCGACCCCTACGGCGGCCCGCACGCGCAGCGCGTCGTGTCCGCCCGCAACGCCTACCTGGCCTCGCAGTGGCTGGCCGACCAGGGCTTCGCCGTCCTGGTCGTGGACGGCCGCGGCACGCCCGGTCGCGGCCCGGCCTGGGAGCGGGAGATCGCGTTCGACTTCGCCGGCGCCACCCTGGAGGACCAGGTGGACGCGCTGCACGCGGTCGCGGCCCGCGAACCCGACCTGGACCTGACCCGGGTGGGCATCCGCGGCTGGTCCTACGGCGGCTACCTGGCCGCGCTCGCCGTCCTGCGCCGCCCGGACGTCTTCCACGCGGGCATCGCCGGCGCGCCGGTGACCGACTGGCGGCTCTACGACACCCACTACACCGAGCGCTACCTCGGCCACCCGGCCGAGAAGCCGGAGGTGTACGACGCCAACTCCCTCATCGCCGACGCCCCGAAGCTGGAGCGCCCGCTGATGATCGTGCACGGCCTGGCGGACGACAACGTGGTGGCGGCGCACACCCTGCGCCTGTCGTCGGCGCTGCTGGCCGCCGGCCGCCCGCACACCGTGCTGCCGCTGTCCGGCGTGACCCACATGACCCCGCAGGAGCAGGTCGCCGAGAACCTGCTGCTCCTCCAGGTCGACTTCCTGCGCCGCTCCCTCGCCTGAGGAACGCCGGAGCGGGGGGGGGGGCGCGGCGCGGGGCCCCGCCCCCCCCCCCCACGCGCCACGCAGGCGGGCACCCGGCCGCGG
>NZ_JBHYXZ010000012.1:31501-50134 GCF_042752395.1 Actinosynnema sp. NPDC059335
GCGGCCCGGGGCCCAGAAACCGGCGCTCCCCCCCGGTCCCACTCCCGGCCCCGCCCCCGCGTTTCCTCACCGCGGGGGGGGGCCCCCCCCGGGGGCGCGCCCCCGCTCCACCACGCATCAGGCCAACGAGTGCCGAACCCGGTACGGCGGGATCGAGTTGCCCACCAACGCCAGGTCGTCGATCGTCTCCGGCCGGTAACCGCACGCGGGCAGCCGCTCGACCATCAACGCCGTCGGGTCGGCCACCTCGTCCGCGCGCCCGAACAGGTACGCCCACTCGTGCTCGTCCGAGCCGTAGTACGCGACCGTGTCGAACACGTCGTTGAACCGCTGCCACATGCGGGTCAACGTGGTGTTGCGCCACATCGTCTGGCAACCGGCCTGCGACACCACCACGCCGCTCGGCGTGAGCAGCGCCTTGCACAGGCCGAGGAACTCCGCGCCGTAGAGGCGGTTGTGCTGCGCCTCCTCCTCGCGCTCGTCCGGCAGGTCCACCAGGACGATGTCGTAACGCTCCGACGTCGTCCGGATGTACTCGTACCCGTCGATGTACCGCACGCGGATCGGGCCCTCGCCCTTCTCCGCCAGCGCCAGCTCGTCGGGCGTGTACCCGTAGGGCAGGTGCTCGGCGCACAGCCGCACGGCCTGCTCGTCGATGTCGATGTGGTCGACCACCGACGCGCCCGCCGCCACGGCCATCTGGCACACGACGCCCTCCGACGACCCGATGACCAGCACCCGGTCGACGCGGTCGGCCAGCAGCAGCGCCGGGACCATCAGCGCCTCGTGGTAGGTGAGCTGGCTGAACTCGGTGCTCTGCCGGTCGTCGTCGCAGAACAGCGACAGGCCCTGGGTGGTGCGGGCGATCACCAGGTGCTGGAACTCCGTCCTGGTGTCGACCACGACCTCCGACACGTCCCAGTGCCTGGTCATCCCCGCCGCGAGTGGTTCGCGGATCACGCTTTCTCCTCACCGACGAGCGCGGGGACGCGGTGGCCCCGGCTGATCATGTCCGTCCGTGCCGACACGGCGCCCAGGGCCTCGGCCAGCAACTGCACCGCCAGCGCGGGCTTGGCCCGCGTGCCGCACGTGAACACGTCCACGAACACGGCACCGACCTCCGGGTACGTGTGGATGGACGCGTGCGACTCCGACAACAGGGCCAGCACGGTGACCCCTTGCGGCTCGAACTGCTTGGAGACCACCTCCAACACCGTGGCATCAGCCTGGGTGAGCGCCTCGCCGAGCGCGTGTCGCAGGAACTGCTCGTCGTCGAGCAGCTCCGGGCTCACGCCTTCCAGCTCGGCGAGCACGTGCTGTCCTGCGAACAAGCCAACCGGCTCGGATTCGCACGGGAGTTCGGACATCAATCACTCCAAACATCTTCAGGAGGGGCACTGCAGCGGACAGTCGGGAGCGCGCTCATCGCACGCAGTGGGTGGCCAGCGGCGGGAAGCCGTTGAACGCCACCGACGAGTAGCTGGCCGTGTACGCGCCCGCGCCGATCAGGTCGACGTGGTCGCCCGCGCGCAGGTCCAGCGGCAGCTCGTAGCACGTGTTCTGGTACAGGACGTCGTCCGCGTCGCACGTCGGACCGGCCAGGACGACGGGGCCGACCGGCTCGCCGGACGTGGGCGCGCCGTCCCGGAAGGTCTCCAGCGGGTACGCGATCGCCTCGCCCTCGGTCTCCGCGAGGCCGCCGTAGCGGCCGATGTCGAGGAAGACCCAGCGGCGCTCGTCCGAATAGGACTTCCGCGCCACCAGCACGACCTCGGAGCGGACGAGGCCCGACTCGGCCACGACGGCGCGTCCCGGCTCGATCATCACCTCGGGCTCGAAGTCGCCGAAGTGCCGCGCGATCGACGCGGTGATGGCCGCGCCGTACTCGGCCAGTGGCGGCGGCTGCTCCAGGTAGCCCGCGGGCAGGCCGCCGCCCAGGTTGACCGTGGTCGGCGCGAGCCCTTCGGCGCGCAGCTTCCCGATGATCTCGGCGGCGTCGGCGATGGCTCCGTCCCAGCCGTTCGGGTCCAGCTGCTGCGACCCGGCGTGGAACGCCACGCCCAGCGGAACGAGCCCGAGTTCGGCGGCCAACCGCAGGAGATCCGTCGCCATCTCGGGCGAGCAGCCGAACTTCTTGCCGAACGGGTAGGTGGAACCCTTGCTGTTGACCAGGATCCGCAGCATCACCGACGCGCCGGGCGCGTGCTCGGCCAACGCGCGCACGTCCTGTTCGCTGTCGGACACGAACAGTCGCACACCGCGGTCGTGGGCGTAGGCGATGTCCCGCGCCTTCTTGATCGGGTTGCTGTAGGAGATCGCGCCCGGCGCCGCGCCGCGGGCCAGGCACAGGTCGATCTCGGCGGGGCTGGCGACGTCGAAGCTCGACCCCTCGGCGGCGAGCAGCTCGACCACCTCGGGCGTCGGGTTCGCCTTGACCGCGTAGAAGATCCCCACCCGCGGCAGCGCCGCGCGGATCGCCGCGAACCGGTCCCGCACCGTCGGCAGGTCGATGACCAGGCAGGGTGTCGGGGGTTGGTCGTGGTCCAGGAAACGACGAATACGAGCCATTGCCTCGTTGAGCCGGTGATCGGCAAAGCTCGTCGTCATCTCGCTAGGGGTCCCCCTCCGCAACCGTGATCAGGCACGGTCTGACCGTGTTCGGGCACGGCCGTCCACTCTAGGTGGTGCAGGCGAAAAATGCGCTATCAGCCGGCGAACTTGTGATGCAACTCCACGACGCTGATGTCCGGCGGCGCGCCGACGCGCACCGGCGGACCCCAGAACCCGGCCCCGTTGCTGGTGTAGACCTGGGTGCCGTCGACCGTCTCCAGACCGCTGCGCACCGGCTGCTGCAGGCCCACCGCGAGGTGGAACGGGTACATCTGCCCGCCGTGCGTGTGGCCGGACAACTGCAGGTCGACGCCGTGCTTGGCGGCCTCGCGGACCTGCACCGGCTGGTGCGCCAGCAGGACCACCGGCGTGGCCGGGTCGCGGCCCGCCAGCGCCCGGTCGAAGTCCGGGCCGTCGCCGAACGCCTCGCCGTTGACGTCGTTGACGCCCGCGAGGTCGAACGACGCGCCGGCCCGCTCGATCGCCAGCCGCTCGTTGCGCAGCGGGTTGACGCCGAGCCGCTCCAGCTCCGCCAGCCACGGCTCCGCGCCCGAGTAGTACTCGTGGTTTCCGGTGACGAAGAAGCTGCCGTGCGTGCTCACGAGGTCGCGCAGCGGAGCCGCCGCCTCGCCCAGCTCGGCCACCGTGCCGTCGACCAGGTCGCCGACGACGGCCACCAGGTCCACCTGCTGCTCGTTGATCATCCGCACGATGCGCTCGGTGTGCGCGCGGCCGAGGAGCGGTCCGAGGTGGATGTCGCTCACCACCGCGATGCGGTAGCCGGACAGGCGGCGGTCGAGCTTGGCGAGGGTGACCGGGATCCGCTTCACCACCGGGTCGCCCAACGCCTGCGTGGTGCCGTAGCTCACCACGCCCGCCGTCGCCACGCCGCCGGCGATGGCCAACGACCGGGCGATGAACAGGCGCCGACCCAGGTCCTCCGGCCTGCCGAGCGTGCCGTCCGGCGTCTCCACGACCGCGTCCGGCACGTCGACCGGCTCGGCCGCGCCCACCGGCTCGGCCACGCCGACCGGGGCCGGGACCTCACGCCGGCGCGCCGCCCGCACCAGCAGGACCCGCGGGATCTCCAGCACGCCCAGGATCAGTGCGAAGTAGAACGCCCCCGCCAACCACACGAACCCCGGCCAGGCCACGACCACGCCGAACCCCGACCCGAGCCGGCTCACCGCGAGGGCCGCCATCACCAGCAGGTACAGCGCGACCACGACCGCGGTGCCCACCCGGCGACCGCGCCCCGGCCGCGTGGTGGCCCGCACGGCCCGCTTCCAGATGTAGTAGTGCGCCGCGCCCATCACGACGGCGAACAGCACGAAGAACAACAAGCACGGCCTCCCCAGTGGTGGTATGCCCAGTTTCCACGAATCCCGGAGCCGGCATGCAACCCCCCGACCGCCCGCGGGCGTGATTACCGCGTACCGCAGCAGGGGAGGACGGATGAGTGATCGGGACGCCGCGTTCGCCGAGTACTTCGCGGCGCGGTCCGAGGCCATGCGCGGCACGGCGTACCTGCTGTGCGGCGACTGGCACCGGGCCGAGGACCTGGTTCAGGCCACTTTCGCGAAGCTCTACGTGGCGTGGCGGCGGATCGACCGCCCCGAGGCACTCGACGCCTACACCCGCCGGACGCTCGTCCGGACGTTCGTGTCCGACCTGCGTCGCGGCTGGTTCCGCAGGGAACGGGTGAGCGACACCACCGTCGAGGTGGCGGACGTCGGGCGTGGCTCGGCGGAGGACCGGCTGGTGCTGCTGGCGGCGCTGGCCAAGGTGCCGCCGCGGCAACGCGCCGTGCTCGTGCTGCGGTACTGGGAGGACCTGTCGGTGGAGGACACCGCCAGGGCGTTGCGCTGTTCCGAAGGAACCGTGAAGAGCCAGGCCGCGCGGGGGCTGCAGACGCTGCGCGGCCTGCTCATCCCTCAGCAGGGAGAAAAGGTGCGATGAACGAGCACGAGCTGAAGAGCGCGTTGCGCGAGGTGATGGTGGCGAGCAGCCCGCCGCCACCGATGAGCCCGGAGGCCGCGCTGGACCGCGGTCGCCGGGCGCAGCGCCGCAGGCAGGCCACGCGGGGAGGTGCGGTCGCCGGTCTCGCGGTGGTGGCCATCGCGGTCGGCGCGGTGCTGCTGCCGCAGCTGACCGGTGGCGGCGGCTCCGGCGTCGGGGTGGCGGGAGGGCAGCCGTCGGATCCCCGGCCGTCGGCAGGGGCGGCGCCGCTGTCGGGCGCGCCGCCGGTCGACACCAGGACGCCGTGGCCCGACGGCCAGGGCGACCGGACCGCCACCGGCGGACCGCGGGCGGACAAGGGGGTCGCGTTGCTCAACGACCTGGCCTCGTCGTTGCCGCCCGGCGTGAAGGCCGAGGACCGGACCCGGATCGGCTTCGCCGACCACGGGCCCATGACGTGGCGCCAGGCGCAGTTCGCCGAGTACGTCGGCGACCTCCAGGTCTGGGAGTACGAAGCGCGCACGCCGGTCGTGTTCCCCGGCGAGCCGGGGGTCGGCGAGCTGACGATCAAGGTCGAGACCCGGGGCAACACTCGCCTCGGCGACCTGGTCGGGTGCGCGGCGGCGACGCGGTACCCGTACCCGGTGTCCGGCGGCACGTGCCAGGTGGTCGACGTCGAGGGCAAGCAGGTCGCCGTGGTCACCGGGGCGACCCGGGACGGGGACGCCAACACGCTCGACGCGGCGGCGTTCCACCGGCACCCGGACGGGACGCTGGTGACCGTCGCGTACGCGGACGAGTTCCTGCAGTCCGGCCACCCGCCGCTGTCGCGGCCCGCGCTGACCCCGGCGCAGCTCGCGGCGCTCGCGGCGGACCCGAAGTTCCACCTGGACTGAGCCGGCACGGGGATCCGGGAGGCCGGGCGGCGTGGCGCCGCCCGGCCTTTTCGGTCACCGACTGCGTCTCCCATCGCCCGTCCAGGGGTACTCCATCGGTGTGTTCGTGCAGGTACCGTGCTGTTCGCCATGCGGACCCTGCTCATCGACAACCACGACTCGTTCACCTTCAACCTCTTCCAGCACCTGGCCGAGGTGAACGGGCGCGAGCCGGTCGTCATCACCAACGACGACCCGCGGTTCCGGCTGTCCGACCTGCGGCGCTACGACAACGTGGTGATCTCCCCGGGACCGGGCCGGCCGCAGCGCGACGCCGACTTCGGCCTGTGCCGGGCGGTGGTCGAGCACGCCGACCTGCCGCTGCTCGGCGTGTGCCTGGGCCACCAGGGGCTGTGCCTCGCGCACGGCGCGTCCGTGGGCTTGGTCACGCCCCGGCACGGCGTGGTGGACCGGGTGCGGCACACCGGGGCGGACCTGTTCGCCGGCCTGCCGTCGCCGCTGCCCGTCGTGCGGTACCACTCGCTGGCCGTGTCGGACCTGCCGCCGTCGCTGGAGCCGGTCGCCTGGGCCGAGTCGGACGGCGTGCTGATGGGCGTGCGGCACCGGTCGCGGCCGGCGTGGGGCGTGCAGTTCCACCCCGAGTCGGTGTGCACCTCGCACGGCCGCGAGCTGCTGGCGAACTTCCGCGACCTGACCGCCGCCCTCGCCCCGCCCGCGTCCGCCCCTCCGGCCCCTCCCACCTCGCCTGCCACTGCCGTCGCAGCCGCACCTGCACCGCTGGCACCGCCTGCCACAGCCGCGCCTCCTCCCACCCTCGCACCGTCCCGTGGGCCCGCCCGTGAGGTGCTCGTGCGGCGCGTGGACGTCCACCCCCCGCCGGAGGACGTGTACGCCGCCCTCTACGGCGCGTCCGGCGATGCGTTCTGGCTCGACAGCAGCCTGGTGGGGGAGCGGGGCCGGTTCTCCGTGATGGGTGACGCCGGCGGGCCGTTGGCGCGGGTGGCCACGTACGACGTGGGGACGGGTCGGGTGACCGTGGACGGGGTGACCCACCCCGGGCCGTTCTTCGACTGGCTGGAGGCCGACCTGGCCGCGTGGCGGGTCGAGCAGCCGGACGTGCCGTTCGACTTCGCGCTCGGCTGGGTGGGCTACCTCGGGTACGAGCTGAAGGCCGAATGCGGAGCGGTGGCCGCGCACCGTTCGGAGCAACCGGACGCGGCATTCGTGTTCGCCGACCGCGCCCTCGTTTTCGACCATGATTCCCATTGCGTGTACCTGTTGGCGTTGTCCGACGAAGACGACTGGTTGCGCCGAACGGAGGAATTCCTCCGCCGTGTCCCGCCCGCCCCGGCGGTCCCGCCGCGCCCCGTCCGGGCCGCCGCCGTGCAGGCCCGGCACAGCCGTGCGCAGTACTTGAAGCTGGTCGCGGCCTGCCAGGAGGCCATCACGGCGGGCGAGAGCTACGAGGTGTGCCTGACGAACACCGTGACGTGGCGCGGGCCGCTGGACCCGTGGGACGCCTACCGGTTCCTGCGGGCGGAAAGCCCCGCTCCGTTCGGCGCGTTGCTCCGTTTCGGTGCGCTCTCCGTGCTCAGCACTTCACCCGAGCGGTTCATCCGGGTGGACCGACGGGGTGTCGTCGAATCCGAGCCAATCAAGGGGACCCGCCCCCGCGGGGCGACCGCCGCCGAGGACCGGGGTTTGCGCAAGACCTTGGCTACCAGCGCGAAGGACCGCGCCGAGAACCTCATGATCGTGGACCTGGTCCGCAATGATCTGGGCCATTGCGCGGAAGTCGGCAGCGTGGAGGTGCCCAGGATCTTCGAGGTGGAGAGCTACGCGACAGTGCACCAGCTCGTGAGCACCGTTCGGGCTCGACTGCGTTCCGGTAGTTCCGCCGTCCGGGCGGTTAGGGCGGCGTTCCCCGGCGGGTCGATGACAGGAGCGCCCAAGATCCGGACAATGCAGATCATCGACGGGCTGGAAGCCGGGCCCCGGGGTGTCTACTCCGGTGCGCTCGGTTACTTCTCACTCTCCGGAACGGCCGACTTCAGCATCGTCATCAGGACGCTGGTCGTGGACGGCGACAAGGTGAGTTTCGGGGTCGGGGGCGCGGTCATCGCGCTGTCCGACCCCGCGGAGGAATTCGAGGAGACCACGGTCAAGGCAGCTGCCCTGCTCAGCCTGGCCGGCGTCGCGTTCCCGGGGCGTGACGACCTGCCCTGACCTGCTGTTCTCCCCTGCGACGGAGGTGGCCCGCCGCAGGGGAGAACAGAGCGTGGCTCAGGAAGCGTGGGCTTCCTGGAACTGCACGACCAGGCCCTGGGGAATGCGGCCCCGGTCGGAGATCTGGTGCCCCTGCGCGCGAGCCCAGTCCCGAATGGCCTGGGCCTGGGCCTTGTCACCAGCCTTTACCGTGCTCTTGCCGGTGCCCTTGCGCTGCTTGCGGCCACCGGCGCGGCGCGCCTTGGCGACGAAGTCGGCCAGGGACTCGCGGAGCTTGTCCGCATTGTCCTTGGAGAGGTCGATGGAGTACTCCACACCGTCCAGCGCGAAGGTCACGGTCTCGGCGGCTTCGCTGCCGTCGAGGTCGTCGATGAGTTGGACGACGGTCTGCTGTGCCACTGTTCCTCCGTGTGTGCTCGCATAGCGCGTGCTGCCCTCGACTTGTTCTGCGCCACACGCTTAGCTCGACACCATAGTGCACGAGAGGAATATCGCCTAACCTTTCGTGGAGAAAATGTGACTGATGCCCCCGGACGGGTCATTTCGCGACACAAACCGCACCGAGCCGAAATGAACCCCCCGCACGCCGTCACCCCGTGGTGCCGGTCACACCCGGTCGAGTGGCCTATCCTGGGGTCGGATACCCGCCCAGGGTAGGGAAGGTCGGGAGCGATGCTCGGTTACACGGCGGACAAGGACGCGTACCTCAAGCGATTGCGCCGCATCGAGGGCCAGGTCCGCGGCCTCCAGCGGATGGTCGAGAACGACGAGTACTGCATCGACGTGCTGACCCAGATCTCCGCCGCCACGAAGGCGTTGCAGGCGGTCTCCTTGGGTCTGCTCGACGAGCACCTGAAGCACTGCGTGGCCCAGGCGGTGGCCGAGGGCGGCGAGGTGGCGGACGAGAAGATCGCCGAAGCCTCCGCCGCGATCGGCCGCCTCGTCCGGTCCTGACGACCGCGCCCCCGGCCGCCACCCCGCGGGGCGGCCGGGCGGCCTGATCCAGTACAGTGCTCCGCGCCGGCCCCCGTAGCCCAATCGGCAGAGGCAGCGGACTCAAAATCCGTCCAGTGTGCGTTCGAGTCGCACCGGGGGCACCAAAACAGCTGGTCAAACGCGTGGAACGGCCGTTCAAACCGGCCTACCTTGATCGGACTCACCGAATAGCCACCAAACGGCTCAGGAGGTCCGATGCCGCCGCTCTTGCAGATCGGCACCCACGGGAAGGTCAACCACCGGGCACAGGTCGCCGGGAAGTGGATGCCGCTACGCGACCTGCCCGACGGCGCAACCCCCGACGTGGTGCAGGCGTACACCAACTTCCGCGACCTGGACGGCGTCACCCGGAAGGTGTCGGCGAGCGGCCCGACCCAGTACAAAGCCGACCGCGCCCTCAAGGCCGTGCTCAAGGAGCGCTCCGGCGGCGTCCGCCGACTTTCCTCCGAGTCGCGGTTCGCCGACCTGGCCACCGCCTACCTCGAACGCGTCCAGCGCACCCGAGCCGTCACCACACTGGAGCGGTACCGCACCCGGCTCAACGTCCACGTGCTCCCCAACGTCGGCCAGCTGAGGCTCAGGGAATGCACCGTCGGCCGATTCCAGGCGCTGATGGACCAGCTCGCCGAACGACTCGACTCCAACACCTTGGCGGGCATCCGCACCGTGCTGTCCGGCGTCATGCAGGAAGCCGTCGACCGCGACCTCATCAGCGCGAACCCGGTCCGCGAGATGCGCGACATCGAGCCCAGCCGGAAGCGGAAGGCACCTGCCTACGACCACGAGCAGCTCGTCGACTTCTTCGCCCGCCTCGACGGCGACGAGGAGTCCCGGCGTGCCGACCTGCCGGACCTGCTCCGGTTCTACTTCGCCGTGGGAGTCAGGTTCGGCGAGGCGCTGGCGCTGCGCTGGCAGGACGTGAACCTCACCGACGAGCCCGTGCTGGCGACCAACGCGTGGGGGGAGCGAGTTCGGGTTCCCGCCCGGTCCATCTGGATCAACGGCAACCTCGTCGCCGTCAGCGGCGGCGTGGCGCGCAACGACGGCAAGACGTTCGCCGCGCGCAGGGTGATCGTGCTCCCGGACTACATGCACCTGCTGCTGTCGGTACGCAAACCCGACGGCGCGCCCGAGTCCGAGCCGGTGTTCCCCAGCACCAGGCTCGGGTGGCGGCACCCGTCGAACGTGCAGCGCGCCGTGCGGAGCATGCGCAAGCGGATCGGCTACCCCGACTTCACCACGAAGGTCGGGCGCAGGTCGGTGGCGACGGCGCTGGACGCCCAGGGGTTCTCGGCGCGCGAGATCGCGGACATCCTGGGGCACGCACGGCCGTCGATGACCCAGGACGTGTACATGGACCGAGGTCGGCCGAACACGCGTGCTGCGTCAGCGCTTGACCGGCTTCACGGCCCGGCCGCGTGAGCGGGTGGCTTCCCGGTAGGCGCGGCACGGCCAACGGTCACCGCAGGTGCCGCAGCGGCCGTCGAGCGCGCGGCGGTGAGTGCGGGCGACCTCGCGCCAGCCCTGCTCGAGCACCGCGGTGAGATCCGAGACCAGCAGCCCCACGTGGTCCACCTCGGTGCCGTGCAGCTCGTGCTTGTTGGACATCCTCGCCTCCGACCGGGCGTCCGTTGAGGTGGAGGAGCCGCGGCGTCGTGTCGGGGGCGACGCTGCGGCCCTCCGCTCCTGACGGTAGGTCGGCGGAAGCGTGGGCCCTTGCCTGCGGGGCAAGCGGCGGACATGGGTCAGGGAGCCGGCGGTGAAGCGCGAACACCACTGCCGACTCCCTGCGCGATCATCATGCCTGATGACCGGGTCGTTCCGCACATCGTTCAGACCGAGCTGCGGCCGACTCCGTCGAAGCCGTACTTCCGCCCGTACCAGGCCAGGACGTTCTCGCACTCCGCGTCCGACAGCGCCCGGTTGAACACCAGGAGATCGGACACATCCTGCCTGTTCCACGAGCCGCTGCCCGCGCTGTTGCCGGCCAGCGTCACGCCTGGGAGCCCGGCGTTCGCGTGCGACGTGTCCAGGCCGGGCAGCGCCGTCTTCGGGTAGTGGGACTGGAAGAACGCGCTGTTCGCGCCGTCCCACCGGCACACGTACACCGCCCACCGTGACCGTCCGGTCTGCACCGTCGCCGCGTACGGCGTCGACAGCGAGCCGCCGCCCATCACCATCTGCATCTCGGAGCTGGACGACAGGGTCAGGTACACGCCGCCTGCTCCCTGGTAGCCCGAGAACATGCTTCCCCAGTGGCCGCGCAGCCGCGCCACGATCACCACCGTGGCCGGCGGGTTCACCCGCGAGGTGAAGCTGCACGTCATCAGGTCGCCCAGCGTTGAGGCGTTGCCGTCGAAATCGACGTACGGGTTGCGGGCGAAGTCGGTCGGCGTCTTGCGGAACGTCGGCTGCCGGTTCGCGTCCGCCTGGGCCAACGTCTTCTGGTCGGAGCCCGCGTACGCCGGCCAGGACGCCACCAACGCCGCGTCCGCGAGGGCGTTGAGGTCCGATGCCCGCCACGCCGACACCAGCCCGGACAGCGTCGCCGGGTCCGGGCTCGGCGCGGACGCCTGGCTCGGCGGCGCGGAGCGCAGCGTCGCGCCGCGCTTCAGGTACTCGGAGATCAGGTGGGCCATCAGCGCGTGGCCGCGGTCGGAACAGTGCACGTCGTCGTAGAACAGGCCCTCCCAGTCGGCCGCGCGCGACACCGGCCAGTGCGCGCTGACGTCCAGGAAGTCCACGTCCACCGTGTCCAGCGCGATCCGCTGCAGCGCCTCCCCGTACAGGCTCCACGCGTACGTCGGGGAGGCGATGTCCAGCCGCCGGTAGCTGTGCACCAGCAGCACGCTCACCGGCGCGTTGTTCGACAGCCGCATCAGCCGGACCGCGGCCCGCACGTTCGCCTCGTAGGTCGCCGGCGCGACGCCCGTGGAGTAGTCGTTCGAGCCGACCATCAGCACGATCAGCCGCGGCTGCAGCTGGCCCATCCGCGCGGCGTTCTGCGCCCAGAGCGCGCCGGTCGTCGTGTAGTCCCCGGACACCGAGCCCGACTTGCCCGCGTTGTACACCCGCAGGCCGGTCAGCTGGTCACCGTCCGTGGCGTACACCCCGTTCAGCACCGTGCGGCCGATCGCGGTCATCTTCACCGTGTGCACGCCGCGCGCCAGCGGGTAGGTCACCCACGAGCTGAACTCGCCGTCCGCCCGCGCCGAGCCGAGGGTTGAGGGCGTGATCGTGATGACCTTGGCCGGGTCCGAGTCCAGCTGCAGCGAGCACTGCCCGATGCCGGCGCCCTGCTGCAGGATCACCTCGAACCCGTCGCACACGCAGCTGCGCGTCATCGTCGCCCCGGCGGTCATGTCCTTCGAGTTGCCGCCCAGGTCGGCCGCCGTGTCGGCCAGCGTGCCGGTGTTCGTCCACCCGCCGTGGTCGGCCCGGTAGTGGATGCCGCCGGCCGCGGTGTTCAGCAGCACGCCGGACCCGTCGACACCGCGGAGCATGTAGCCCAGCCTGCCGACCCACGAGTACTCCGGCGCCGACGCGCCCATGCCGTGGGTGGTGCTGGACCCCACGCACACCACGTTGACCTTCTCGAACAGCCGGCGCGGCCACGCGCGCTGCCACGCCCACAGGCCGGGCCCGGACGCCTCGTCCTGCGGGCCGTACAGCCCGCGCCGTCCCGACAGGGTTTTCCTCTCCGCCACCTACGCGACCTTCCAGACCAGGGCGGTGTACTCGCCGGCCGCCATCGCCACGTCCGGCGTGATGTCCACCGTGTTCGCCGTCGTGCGTGCGACGTACACGTCGACCTCGTCGTACGGGCTCGCCGAGCGGAACACCTGGACGATGACCAGCCTGCTGGCCAGGTTGTGGGTCACCGTCCACGAGTTGCCCGCCGTCACGGCCGGGGAGGTGGCGGAGTACCCGTTCGACGAGCCGCCCGCGGTCGCGCCGATGAACGTGAACGTCGGGACCGTGGTGCCGATCGTGATGTCGGTGTCGTTGGTGAGCAGCGCGAACCGGTCGGCCTGCGTGCCTTCGCGGACCACCCAGTAGGAGCCGCGCACCGCCTCGGCGGTGGTGTCCCAGTTCGATGCGCGGGTCATCGCCGAGGCCGCGCCGTTCCACACGTACGGGCCGTTCTCGGTGCCGGTGCTCTGGCCGGTCAGCAGGAACACGTCGCCGGCGGACGCGGTCAGGCCGTCGAGCGTCGCGCCCGGTGAGGCGATGTTGACGTTCGTCGCGACCGCGGCGCGCACGGTGCCCTTGAGCACTTGCCCGGACGTCACGCCGGACAGCTGCGCGTCCACGTAGGCGCGTGTCGCGGCGTCCTGCGCGCTGGTCGGGTCGGCGAGCCCGGTGATGCGCTGCGAGCCGAGCGCGACGGGCCCGGTCGGCGCGGCCATCTGGTCCAGGCGCGATGTCCGGACCTGCGTGTCGAAGTCCGAGATCGTGCTCGCCGTCTGCGTGCCGGTGTGGTTCGCCCGCGACCGATCCGCCGTGCTCGCGTCGTCCACGTACTGCTTGGTCGCCGCGTCCCCGGCCGCGGTCGGCGCGCCGTTGTTGATGACCTTCCGGCCGCCCATGTCCTTGTCGGACAGGGCCTTGGTTGCCGCCACGGGCTCCTCCTCAGCTCATCACCAGGACGCACGCGGTTGGCGCGTCCATCGACACCCGCAGCTCGTTCACGCTCAGGTGCTGCACCTTGAACTCGTCGTACTGCTCGCCGCCGTCCAGTGAGAAGGCGCTCACCGCAGGCCGGTAGCCGAGCTGGTGGGTCACCGTCACCACCGCCTGCGGCACGGTCTGCACGTGCTCGTAGGCCGACACGCCGCCCGACGCGGCCGGCAGGTGCTGCGCCGGGACGCGGCCGTCCGGCCCGAGCGGCGCGACGCCGTGCGGCTGGCCGACGACCGACCAGGGCACGACGACCACCGTGCTGGACTGCGGCAGTTGGGTAACCCGCTCGACGTCGGCGAGGTCGATCGTCTCGCCGTCGGTCTCCACCCGCACCGTCATCGACTCCGGGCGTGTGTTCTCCAGCAGCACGTGCACTTCGAGGAAGATCGGCTCGGCGGCGGACGGCTGAGCCGACAGCGGCACCACCTCGGCGAACCGGCCGTCGACCAGCTCGACGACCACCGGTTGCTCGGTGACCACCGTGTCGGCTGCGGGCACCTGCACCTGGTGCAGCGCCGCGATGGACACGTGACCCACAGCTGACCGGCCACCCGCGGTGAGGTGGCCGGTCAGGGTGACGGTGTGGAGCGGGTCAGGAGCCGTCACCGACGCCCCTGCGGGGAAGCGAGCTGATGTCGTAGGAGCCGTCGGCAGCACGAGGTGCCGCCCCCGCTCCCACCCCGTGGCTGGTGGCCCAGGTCGACACGCCGAGCGGCGACCACACCTTCGCCTCGACGGCGAGCGCGGTCAGCAGGGTCAGCAGCCAGCCGGTGGCGGCCTGCCGCACGTCGTACGGGGTGGTGGAGTTCAGCGCGTCGAGCCACTCCGCCGCGAACCCCGCCGCGGCGGACAGGACCAGCTGCAGGAACACCCGTGCCTTGCCGGCCCACGGCTTGGTGATCAGCCCGTTGAGGACGGGCAGCACGAAGCCCAGCAGCATCGACAGCAGCTGGGCGGTGCCCAGCAGGTTCACCATCTCCATCAGGACCGCTCCTTGGTCTCGTCGTCCACGGCGTCACCCGGGACCGGGCCGCCGATCCCGTCCGGGGCGGCCGCCCCGCCGCGCAGCCCGTCCTCGTTGCGCGCCGCCACGTCCTCCCGCGTGCCGGCGGTCGCCGCCTCGGCAGGCGTCGGTGGGATCGCCGCCAGCGCCGCCGGCTCGGGGCTGCGCACGGTCACGTCCACGTGCACGATGTCGGCCATGGCGCGGCGCACGGTGTCGTCCACGCGCCGCATGAACGCCTCCACGTCCAGGTCGCCGCCGACCTTCTCCGCGAGGGCACGCACCGCGTCGGCCAGCGCCGCTTCGCGTACGGCCGACGCCTGGATGTTCATCCGCATCTCGTGCAGCACGTCCCGCACCCGCAGCACGCGTTCCTGATCGGTCCCCGGGGCGTCGGTGAAGATCAGCCCGCCGAACGGGTCGCCACCGGGAACGTAGAGGTCGTACAGGGTCTGGCCGTACCCGTGCGCACCGCGCAAGAGGTTGACCAGGGTCTCCTCCGCCCCGCTCCACAGCTTGACCGGCCGGTTCAGCAGTTCGTCGACCACTTCCTTGGCACTGGGCATGTCGTCCTCCATCCCGCCCAGCAGGGCGGCCAGTTCGTGTCGTGATCCGCGGTAGACGTTCTGGTCCACAGCCGCGCTGTAGCCCGGCACCCGGCCGGACGAGGTGAACTGGGCGACCGCGACCGGCAGACCGCCGTACCCGTTCCACACCGATGCGGGGAGCATCGCCGCGCCGGACTCCTTCGAGCGGGTCACGTAGTCCGGGTACCAGGAGATCCACAGCGGTGGCAGTCCTGCGAGCGACGCGTAGCCGAGGCCGCCCTTGTCGCGGTCGGTCGGCGCAGCCCAGTACCAGCGAGGGATGTAGACCAGCGGCACCACGTAGCCGCGTCCCCGCAGGCCCGCGATGATCGCACGCGCGAGGTTCACCCCCGCCTCACCGCGGCCCGAGTAGTCCTCCACGTCGATGATGACCGGCACGCCGGGCGGCACCTGCTCCGCGATCACCTGCACCTGGCGGGACGCCGAGACGTTCTCCCGCTGGTAGTGATACGCGGCCACGAGCATCCCGGCACCCCGGCACCCGTCGAGCTGGCGGCGGAAGTGCGGCTGCTTCCAGTCGCCGTCGGAGCACAGGACGAAGGAGAACTCGAACCCGCCGCGTACCATCGCGCCGAAGTCGGTCAAGCCGGCCTGGTAGTTGCTGATGTCGACGCCGTACACCGTCATGCCCATCACCTGCACAGGTCTCGGGGCGCAGGCGGGAACGGGTGCTCCGCCTGCTTCCGCTTCGCGCTGTCGCGCTTCGTCAGGTACTCGTGCAGCGCCGCGCGGAACGACTCCCGCGCCTGCGGCGACGCGCCACCCGTCATCAACTGGCCCACGGTGGCCATCAGCTCGTCGAGCGCCTGCTGCGCCTCGCCCGTCGCCACCGTCCGCGCGTCCAACGCGTCGGCGAACCGGTTGGCGTACGCCAGCTGGCACTCCGACAGCCGCCAGGTCGTCACCGTCGTGTACATGGTCAGCACCAGCACCACCACGCCGAGCACCACCTGGTAGCTCGGACGCCATCTACGACGCGGCACGGTCTGCACGGCACCCTCCACGGCGTTGGCGATTCGGTGCACGTCCTGGCTGCTGCGGGTGTAGAGCACACCCAGCACGAAGCCGCCGGCGAGCCACACCACCGAGTGCAGCAGGTACTGCCAGTTGGGGATCACGACGACTGATCACCTCCCGGCTCGGTTCCGTCGGCCGGCGGCTCCTCGGGCGACAGCACGGTGGCCAGCCGCTCGCGGACCGCGTCCACAGGCGACCGGCCGGTGCCCGAGCGGCGAGCGCCGACCACGTACAGGGAGCCGACGACGATGCCGAAGATGCCGCTGATGTAGGGGTCGCGGCGTGCGGGGTCGATCAGGCCGACCACGACGCTGCCGGCCCACACCAGGGTGATCAGGGTCGTGAGCGCGATCCACAGCCGCCTCGGCAGCACAGCACCTCCCGGCGGTGTGGTCCTCGCTCCCCGCAGCTCGGATTCCGGTCATCGGGGGCAGGATCACGTGCCGTGGTCGTGGCGCGCGTGTCCGTGCCACTGCGGTGGGTGTGGTGTCACACGGCTGGTTGGCCGGTGTCGCCCAGGGTGGGTGGGCGGTCGCCGAGCCGCTGCGCCAGCTCGTCGCGTTCGCGGGTCACCCGGAGGAGGGTCGCGCGGGTGACCGCCAGCTCCTGCATGAGCCCGGCGAGCCGGTCGGCCGAGACGCGGGCGAGTTCGTCGAAAACCCCTTGGAACTCCAGGTCGGGGTTCGTGTGCTGGTCAGACATCATCGGTCCATTCCGGTATGGGCAGGAGACGGGCGGCGACAGCGTGGAACTGCGGGGTGCCGAGGGCGTCGGTCAGCTCGTCCAGCGCGTCCTGCGGCAGTCCTGTGGACGGCATCGATGGCGGTCCCTGCTCCTCCTGCTGGCCCAGGCCGGGCAACAGCCACTCAGCCACCGCGCACCTCCGCCGCCAACTCGCTCACGGCCGCCCACAGCAGGCCGATGGCTGAGGTGTGGTCCAGCCGTTCCTGCCCAGGCGCGACCTCATCGGGGAGGTGGTCGGCCATCGGCCCGACGTGGAACTGGCGGTCGGTGTGGTAGCGCCACCGGCGTGCGGGGTTGGCCTCCACCACCTCGAGTGCCGAGAACGGCAGGTCACCGATCTCGGTCTTGTGGCTGGAGTGGGACGCGGTCTGCCACGCCGCGGCGTAGCAGGTCGCGAACGCGTTGGAGTTGTCGCGCACGAACTCCATCGCGGAGTCGGCGGTGCCCGGTCCGGTCGGGAAGATGCGGATACCGACGGTCTGGCCGTACTTGTTGCCCCAGTGGAAGCCGGCGTATCCCGCGAGGTCGGCACCCTGCGCGAGGGGGGTGGACGGGGTGCGGTAGTCGTGCAGGAACTCCCAGAACGGCCGTGCCCGGATGGTGTAGCCCGCGGGTGCGCTGGTCGACCCGTACGGCACGGTGATCCGGAAGAAGCCGCCGATCTTCGTGGGCCACAGCGCCGGGTCGGTGGTGTTCATGGTCGAGTTGGTGATCAGGCCCATCTGCATGGCGCTGACCTCGTACGTCGTGCTCGGGTCGCCGGTGCCGAACCATGAGACGCGCGGGGTGAGCAGCTGCCAGATTTGGTCTTGCATGAGCTGGCCGTTGTAGAGCTGCAGCACGCCGGGCCAGGTGGGTGTGAGCAGCCCGGTGTCGGCCGCGAGCAGCGGGTAGCGGGAGCCGCCGAGGCCGGGGTGCATGTACATCTGGCTGCCCTGCAGCGGGTTGATGACCCGGGCGTAGCCGACGATGTCGACCGAGCCGATGGTGCCGCTGAAGCTGGCGGTGCCGTCGTTGTTGAGCGACACCGTGTTGGATCCGCTGCTGTTGAACAGTTTGAAGCCTGAGGCGTTGAGCAGGTAGCGGGCACCCGTGTCGCCGGACTTCAGCTCGCCGGCCACGATCACCGAGGCCGTCATCGTCCCCGCGGTCAGCTTCGACACCGACAGGCTCTGGATCTTCGCGTCGTCGATCGCGGCGTCGGCGATCAGCACGTTGGTGGCGACCTGCCGGAACGTCACCTCGTCGAACGACACCTGCTGGCTGGCGGCCAGGCCCTGCACACCCACGTACAGCTCGGCGGTCGCCGCGACCAGGTAGCGGGCGGCCGTGTCGCGGGACACGCGGCCCTCCACCACCATCCAGCCGTCCTTGGTGAACGACGACCGGGACGGCAGCGCGGACACGGGGATCACCGAGCCGGTCTCGTCGAGCAGCCGCACCCCGCCGAACACCGCGGGCGTGCTGCCGGTCGTGCCGGTGAGGCGGCAGCGGAACCGCACGTACCACTGCTCGGCGCCGCCCTGCGCCTGCAGCCGCGCGAGCACCGCGCGTCGCCATGGCACCGCGGAACCCGCCACCTGCAGCGCCCAGTCGCCGTGCGACGACACCGGCACGCCGGTGATCTCGCCGTAGGCGGCTGTCCAGCGGCCGTTGCCGGTGTCGTGGTCCATCAGCAGCGCGACGCCCATGCGGGTCGTGCCCGCCGGGAGCGGCGCGGGCGCGGCCAGCGTGCCCTCCGTAGCGGCCCCCCCCCCCCCGCCCCGGCGGGGGGGGGGGTGGGGGGCGTGGGGGCGGGGGTTACCCCGGTGTGGGTGGGCGGTAACCCCGGTGAGCTGGACCGCGCGGAAGCGACCCAGGAACGCCTGATGCACCACATGACCCAGGGACC
>NZ_JBHYXZ010000012.1:50143-93105 GCF_042752395.1 Actinosynnema sp. NPDC059335
GTGTGGCACCACCCCCCCCGCGCCCCCCTGGGGGGGGGGGCCGCCGGGCGGGGGGGGGGGCGGGCCCCGGGGCCCGCCCGCCGCGCCCCCCCCCGCCGCGACCGTGCCGGTGAACCAGCCTTCCCAGGTGCGCCAGCCATCGGCCTGCGCCTGGGGGCGCTGCAGCGCGGCGGGCATCTGCATGCCGGTCGGGCTGTTCGCGCCCGCGAGATTGATGAACGAGCTGCTGCCGGTCGCGGTCTTGGACTCCACCCCGACCCACGCCGAGCGCGTCGCGCCGGTGGAGTTCCGGTCGACGCGTACCCGCGCGGCCACCCGGTACAGCCGGCTCGGGTCGTAGGCGACGTCGGCTGCGGATCCCCAGCGGGCCAGGCCGCCCCCGTCCTTGTAGGTGCCGTCGGCGGACTGCCCGGTCGGCGGGGTCGAGCCGCTGCGGGTCTGCCATTCGGCGACCGCGTCGGCGCGCAGCAGCACGTGCTGGTCGGTGTTCTCCACGAACGACCAGCCGCCGCCCGCGGTCCAGGTGACGCCGTCGGCGGACTCCTGCAGGTCGGTGCCGGTCACCAGGGCGGTGCGGGTCTCCGGCCGCTCGAACGACCCGTCCGGCACGAGGTTGCCGAAGTCGGTGAACTCCGACGCCACGCTGGAGAACACGTCGACCGGCACGCCGCTGGCCTGGGCGCTGGGCGGGCCCGCGTTGCCCCAGGCGTCGACCGCCACCAGCCGCACGTAGTAGGTGGTGCCCGCGTCCAGGTCGGTGAGCACGGTGCGCGCGACCAGCCCGTCGTCCGGACGCGACAACGTGGTGACGTGCGTGCTCGCGCTCGGCGTGAACCCGCTGGTGGTGGAGACGTGCACCTGCGCTGTCCACACGTCGACCGGGAACGCAGCCCCGTCGGCTGCCTGCCCGTCCCAGCCCACCTGCAGTGCCCCGAACAGCACGACGTCCACGATCGGCGTGGACGGTGCGAGCGCGGGCGGCACCGCGTCCGCCTCGGTCTCCAGCGTGTCGGTCGCCCACGTCGACTTGTTGCCCCACGCGTCCTGCGCGCGGATGCGCCACTCGTAGGCCGTGTTCGGCTCCAGCACCAGCACTGCGGTCGTCGCATCGGCCGGCACGGTGCCACCCGGCTGCCACGACCCCCACCCCGCGCGCCGCCACTGCAGCTCGTACGCGCCGAGGTCCAGCAGCAGCGTGTCGTCCGTGTTCTGGACGGGCGGTGTCCACGACACGGTGGCGAGCGCCCGCAGGAACCCGCCCGCGATCTCGTACACCACCCCGTCCAGCTCGAGGTCCGTGGGCGGCTTCGGCGGGATGGTGTCGCGGGTCGGTGTGCCCGAGCCGGGCGCGTAGGGTGCCCCGCCGGGAAGGACCGGCGGCTGGTAGAGCCCGCCGTCCATGGAGCCGCCGGTGAGCTGCTCGATGCGGTCCTGCAGGATCTCCTCGGGGTCGCGGTAGCGGGCGCCGAACGCGACGCTGCCGGTGGCCGTCCCGTCGGCGTCCCACGCCACGGTGAGCTGCCGCACCCGCATCTGCCGTGTCTCGCCGCGCGGCCGGATCGCCACCACGTCGCCGCGGTCGTAGTCGACGAACGGCAGGTGCTGGCCGCTGCACGTCAGCCCGTAGGTGAACGAGTCGCGGGAGCGGGCGGTGACGGCGATGGTGCCCTCGGCGATCTCCTGCAGCGCCGCCGCGGTGTCGACCTGGGACTGCGACAGGAACCCCTCGCGGCGGCCGTACCGCGAGGTCGCGCTGGCGTCGGTGACGGTGATGGCGGGGATGCCGTCGGTGTCGGTGACCGCGAGCATCGCCGACACCGTGTCCCGCCACGACAAGCTCTTGGGGCCCTCGGCGAGGTCGGAGCCGCGCAGCAGCTGCACTCCGTCCGGGCCGGTGAGGTCGGCACCGTGGTTGCCGTAGGCGTACAGCTGCAGCACCGTGCCGCCGGTGACGCGCGCGACGGCGAGACGGCGGTCGGCCCAGCGCGTCAGGATGTCCAGGTAGGACTGCCCCATGTCGAGGAACTCGTCGGGCATCACCGCCCACGGCTGCCCGGAGGAGTCGTGGCCGTCGGTGAACCCGAGGGTCAGTTCGGGCCACCAGCCGCGGGTTTGCGCGGCCTCCACGAGGCGGCGTAGCGCGTAGCCGGGCGTGACACCTTCGAACCGCACCCCAGGTACCTCGACGCTGGGGTAGCCCTCGGGGTAGACCCGCGCGTACGCCAGCCCGTACAGCGAACTGGAGCCTTTCCAGGTGCCGGTCTCGCCGTCGGTGACCTCGTCGTCGGTCATCTCGTCGAGCACGAACCGGCCGTCGGGGATCTCCTGGCCGTCGAGGAGCAGCACCACCTCCGCCTGGTCGGCCAGCAGCGCGTAGCTGGGATGGCTGGTGTCGTACTCCAGCAGCAGCGTCAACGGCTGGCCCTCGTCGCCGCCGATCTCCAGCCGAGTCCAGGCGGGCAGCACGGTGGAGCGGCGCCCGAGCGGGTCGACCATGCGCAGCACGGGGCGGGGCATGAGGCTCACGCGGACTGCCACCTCCTGCGGCCGGACACCTGGATGCGACTGGCGGCTGTAGTGGCTTCAGCGGTGACCGTAACCACCGGATCGGAGGACGAGGTAACCGGCACGGCCAGCGGGTAGGCGGACGTCCCCGACCAGTCGACGGTGTGCAGCAGGTCCACCGACGAGCCCTCCTGGCGGGCGGTGGGCTCGTCGGTGAGGGTGAGCAGCAGGTCGTCTCCGGCGGGCAGATCACCGGAGACCTGCAGCCACGACCCGTCGGAGCAGGTGATGCGCACGTTCCGCGCGGGTGGGCGCAGCCGCACCGTGAGGCCGGTGAGCGGCAGGTTCCCTCCGCCGAGCCCGGTGAGCGTGACCGGGCCGCTCGCGGGCAGCACGACCAGCGGCGTGGTGAGCACGGCGACGTCCTCCCAGCAGCCTGCGGGCACGACGAGCGGGAACGTCACCTCGGCGCGCGACCCTGCGGCCATCGTGGTCGGCCCGATCGCGCCCTGGATCTCGGCGAAGCAGCGGCGTCCGCTGTCGGTATCGACGATCTCGGTGAGGCCGTACTGCTGGCCCATGATGCGCAGCAGCTCGTCGTAGCGGGCCCGCATCTGCCCGCGCAGCGTGCCGGACTCGGGGAACAGGCCGTCGGTGTCGCTGCCGAGGATCCACATGGCCAGGTCGAACGTCAGCTCCGCCAGCGGCTTCGGCTGCCAGCGCGCGCCGTCCAGCCCGGCGGTGGCGAGGTTCCCGCCGCGGCGTCCGGCGGTCGCGAGCCGGCTGCCGAGGGTGCGGACGTTCCACACGAGCGTGTCGAGCGACGTGCCGCCGACGGTGACGCTCACGATGGCCTCCCGAGTGCCTGCCCGAGCCCGTGCCGTGCCGCGCTGCCCATGCGCTTCGACGCCGTCACCGACGGCTTCTCCGGCAACGGGTTGTTGACGACCTGCGTGACGTGCATTTCCCCGATCACCGGCTGCCCGTCAGCGGCGATGGTGTGCCGTACCGCAGCCGGCGAGGCGAGCGCGCTGGCGGCGGCTACACGCGCGGGCACGATGCGCGCTCCGCCCGCGTTGGCCACCAGGTCGTCGGTGGACAGCGCCATCGCGGTGTGCATGACCCGCTCGCCCTGCCCGGAGCTGATCGCGCGCAGCAGCGGCTCGAAGCGCTCGGTGTTGCGGCGGTCGACAACCCACTCGCCGCCCGTCACCGCGATCAGCTTGTCGTCGCGGTTCGGTCCGCCCCCCGGCACCTTGCCGCCCTTGTTGAACCAGCCCGCGATCAGCCTGGCCATGTCGACGACCCGCGACGGGGACGGCCCGGACACCGACCCCAGCGCCCGGGTCAGCTCGCCCAGCTTGCGGACCGCGGTGTCGACGCCGTCGCTGATCGCATCACCGATGTCGGATGCCCAGTCACGGACCGTCTCGTAGGCGGCTCCCCACTTCGAGGACCACTCGGGGCCGAGCGCGTCGAGGATGGTGTTGACGTGGCTGGTGGTGCCGGTGGCTCCGTCGGACGCGAAGGTCTGGATGTCCTGCCACGCACCGCTGACGGTGTCCTTGGCGCCGCGCCACTTCTCGTCCCAGACGATGCCGATGCCGGTCAGCCAGCCGTCGATGTTCGCGCCGATCTCGCCGGAGTAGGTGGCCGTGTCCTCGGACGCGCCCGTCCAGAAGTCGACAAAGTTGGAGCCCAGCAACGCCAGCTTGTCGCCGACGAGCGTCTCGCTGACCGCCCACGCGTTCGCCATGTCGGCGCCGCGCTGCAGCATCCACGTCTCCGCGTCGGAGAATGCCTGCTTCCACAGACCTACCTCCTCGTCGAGGGTGGTGCGGACGTCGCGCAGGATCTGCTCGATCTCGGACTCCGGGTCGCCGCCGGCGGCCTCGTCGACCAGCAGGGCGATGCCGATGAACCCGAACACCCGTCCTGCCGCGCCGAGGGCACGGGACCAGCCGGACTTTGCGCCCTTCCCCACACCTTCGGCGGCCGCGGTACCGGCCTTCTCCCCGGACTTGCGGGCTGCGTCGGCGTCCACGACGACCGGCACGTCGACCCCACCGCCCGGCTTGCCGCCGGCCTTCCCGTCGGCGCCCTTCTTCTTGCCGACCGCGTCGAGATCCGCGTCCCCGGCGGTGTCCTTGACCTCCTTGCGCCACTTCTTCAACCAGTCGATCGAGTCCTTGATGCCGGACCCCATGTCGGTGAAGAACTTCAGCAGCTTGCCTCCGATGACGAGGAACGCGAGCGCGGCGATGCCGAGGCCACCGACCGCGCCGATGACGTCCTGCGCGGGCTCCGGCAGGGCGTTGAACCCGTCGGCGAGGAGCTGCAGCAGGTCGGCCAGGGCACGCACGGCGGGCGTGAGCACGTCGGCCACGCCGCCGGCCAGCTCGCCGACCAGCGGCCCGGCATCGCCCAGGGCCTCAAGGAACTCGCCGACCGCGTCGGCCAAGTCCAGCAGCGACGGTTCGGCCTGGTCGAACGCCTTCCCCAACCCTTCGATCACCGCGACCGCGCCCGGACCGATGCGCTCGCCGATCCGGACCAGCACCTGGGCGATGTCGGCGCCCGTGGAGACGAGCGCCTTGAGGACGGGCAGCAGCACGTCGACCGCGTCGCCGACCGCGGCGAACAGCTTGGTGAGCGCTTCCTGTCCCTCCGCGCTCTCGAGGAAGTCGGCTAGCCGGTCGGTCAGCTCGTCCAAGGTGTGGAACAGGCCGGCGCCCTCGGCGTTGCTGGCGCGGGCGACGGCGGCGAAGATCCGGGCGACGTTCTTCAGCGCGCGACCGAGTGCCTTGACCTGGTCGACGCCGTCGCGCATCCACTCTTCGAGCTTTCCGGACTCGCGGGCCGTGCGGATGAAGTCGGCGAACCGCTGGGTGAGGTCGGTGACGTCCTCGCCCACCTCGGGCAGCAGCTCGGAGCCGACGGTGACGAAGTCGAGCAGCACTTGGGCGGCGGGCTGGATCGCTCCGCGTGTCGCGTGCCAGAGGCCGTTGAAGTTGTCCAGGGACGTGCCGAAGTCGTCGACCGTGGAGTCCTGCGCCAGGAAGTCCGCGATGTCGTGCGCCATGCCGTTGAACGTGGTCGCCGTCTCGCCCATCTCGGAGCGCAGCATCGGCAGGTACCGGTCGGCCAGCTCGGTGATCCGGCTGCCCAGTCCGGAGAACATCCGCTCCTGCACGTCCAGGCGCAGCGCGTCGAACTCGGGCTGCAGACCCTTCACCGCGTCCACGACCTGCTGAGCCGACCGTGCGAGCGCAGGCGCCGCCTTCCCAGCGGCGGAAGCGATGCTGGCTGCTGCGTCCTCCTGCGCCCACGCCGCGTCCCGGATCGCCGCCGCCAGATCCCGCTCGGCGTCGGCCACGTCCCGCGCCGCATCGGTGCGGGCCTGCGCGAGGCCGTCCTGGGCGTCGGCCACCTCCTGCGCGGCGTCGGCGACCCGCCGCTGTGCCGCGACCACGTTGTCCGCGCCGTCCACTCCCGCCGCGTTCGCCGCAGCCGCTTCACGCTGTAGGTCGGCGTACCGCTCACGGGTCTCGTCCAGCGCGAGCTGCGCTTCCTCCACGCCGAGCCGGGCTTCCTCGAGGTCGAGCCCGCCGCGGCCGGAGCGCTGTACCTCGGCGAACCGCTGCTGCGCGCGGGTCAACGCGAGGATCGCGGACCGCTCGTCCAGCGCCCCGCCCCGCAACGCCAGCTGCAGGTCTTCAAGCCGTTCGGCGGCCTCCGCCCGCTCCCGGTTGAGGTCGTCCTGCGCGTCCCGGGCGTCCTGCTGGGCGCGGGTAAGAGCCCGCTCGGCGTCGATGACCCGGCGGGTGGCGGACACCTGGGCGTCCGCGAGCCGCTGCCGTGCGGCGCGGACCTGCTCGGCACCGGTGATGGACGCACGGTCGGCGGCTCGCTGCGCGTTGGCCAGCGACGACGCGCCAGCCGCCGCAGGCTCGAACGCCTCCTTCAGCCCGATCAGGCCCAGCGCCAGCGTGCCGACCGCTGTGGCACCGGCGGCCAGCGCGGCGGGCAGCACTCCGGCCGCTCCGGACAGCGCCGCGATCGCGCTGACGAGCGACATGATGGGGGAGACCGCCGCGGTGCTGGCGGTCGCGAGCAGCGACAGCCCGCCGAGCTTCGCGCCGATGGACCCGACGGTGCGCAGCATCCGGCCGGCGGCGTCGGTGATCCGGTCCAGGGTGCGGCCGGCGCGGGAGCGTTGGAACTTCTCCAGCTCGCCGTGGACCCGCTGGACGCGTCCGACGAGCCGCCCGAACGCGGTGCCTGCGCGGTCGCTGGACTTCTCGGTGTCCGCTACCTTCCTGCCGGACCGGCCGGCCTCATCTCCCAGTCCCTTGACGTCGTCGCGTGCACGACGTGACTCGCGACGCAGCCGGGAGAAGTCGGCGACAGCACGGAAGATCGCGGCGCCGGTCTCAGTCGCCAACCAGGATCACCTCCCCGTTGCGGATCACGGCCATCGGCTGCCCGTAGCGGCCAGTGATGTCGCCGAGTCGAGGCACGACGGTGCGCCGCTCGGCGAGGAACGACACCGCCGCTGCTGCTGCGGCCGCCCGCTTGTTGCCGGCCGCGCCGTGCACCGCTCCGACGAGCCAGCGGGTCTGCTGCTCGACCAGCCGGGTGTGCCGGTGGTGGTCGGCGCGGCGGCGGGCGAGGATCGCGTCGCGGGCCTGCCACAGCCGCTGCAGCGGAAGGTCCAGGATGGTGTCGTCGTGCCAGCCGTACTCGGCGCTGATCAGGTCGAAGGTCCGGGACCAGGGGTGGCGCTGCCAGTCGCGGGCGTCGGCGTCTAGCTGTTCTTCTTCCCGGTCCGGAACAGCGCTGAGCTGGCCTTCAGGAGCGTGCGTGCTTTTCCCAGCAGCACCGGGATGACGTCGCGCTCCTGGGCGACCAAGACGGCGATGACGTCCACCGTGGTCTCGACCTCGGGGTTGGCCATCTCCTGGTTCCAGGCGCGCTGGGTGTCGCTGTCCTGGATCGGCTCGGCGGGCTCGACCAGCGCGCGGACGAGATCCACGAACTCGTCGTAGGCGTCCGGGATCGCGGACAAGAGCAGGCCGGCGAGGTTGACCTGCAGGTTGTCGCGGTCGTCCCAGTCGATGTGGGCGAGGCCGGCGCCGACGCCGGAGGTGAGGACGCGCACGGCGAGCATGAGTTCGCGGGTGCGGATGCGCTTCACTCTGGCGGGGATCCCGGCGACGGTGAGGTGTCCGGGTTCGGCGAGGATGACCTCGAAGTCGGCGGTCGCGGTCGCGGCGGGCTTGGTGGCCGGGCGCTTGGTGGTGGCCACGGTCTACGCCTCGATGATCGCGAGGGTGCGGGCGACGCGCTTGATGCCGTCGGGGAACGGCGCGCCGGTTTCGTCGAACGCGGACATGAGCGCCTTGCCGCCGTAGTTGATTTTGAGGCCGTCCTTGTAGGCGGGCCCGTCGAAGGTGATCGGCGCGAAGCTGACGCTGTAGAGCCCGAGGACGAGCTTCGCCACCGCGCCCTGCGCGGTCTTGGCGGGCATCTGCAGGATCATCGGCCGGCGCGCGACGTTCATGGTGCGCTCGGTCCACATGTCGATGGCGTAGGCGGTCGCGCCGCCCGCGATCGTGCCGGAGGAGACCGGCTCGCCGGTGATGTTGCTGATCAGCGGGAACGACATGTAGCCCGCCTGCACGGCGACCTCGGCGTAGTTCAGCCACTCCCACGTGGAGAGCACCGCGTCGTCGCCCTCGTTGTCGTAAGAGTCGGTGTTGGGCTCCAGCGAGCCGTTGTTCACGCCGTAGATGTCCCACTCGTCGGCGTTCGCGACGGTCTGCAGAGCCTCCACGAACGTCTCGTCACCGTCGAGTACCTGGGCGTGGGAGAGGGAGAATCCCTCGATGATCGGAGCCGTCACCGTGCACCGCCTTCGCGTCAACCCCGCAGGGGTCTGGCTGGACGCGGTGATCGTGAGAGACCGCGGCATGCCGTGCGTAGTCGAGCCGCTGTGCCGGTCGTGAGCGTCACACGGTCACAGGTGCTTGGAGGCCACCCGGAGCAGATGCTCGACGGCGTGCTGCCACGACAGCGCGGACCGCACGAACGCCGCTGCGGCGTTGCCCTTGGCCAGCCGGGTCATGCCGTCCGTTGCCGCGGTGTGCAGCGCCGTGACCAGCGAGTCGTGCACCACCGGCCCGTCGAGCGTGCCGCGCTCCAGCGGGCTGTCGGCCAGCCGGTGCGCCACCGGGTAGCCGTGCTGCGCGCTCTGCCAGTTCGCGTGCCCGCCCCAGCGGGTGGCGACCACGGGCAGGCCGGTGGCCATGGCCTCGACGGCGGGCTTGTTCATGCCCTCGCCGCGCGCGGCCGACACGAACACGTCGAGCAAGCTGTACCAGTCGCGGACCTGGTCGACCGACCACACCGCTTGGTGCAGCACCACGTCGGGATACACGTCGGTCACGCGCGGATGCAGGCCGGGTGGGATGGTTTTCAGCTCCAGCCGCGCGTCCAGCTCGGGCCAGCGTTCCCGGAAGTCCCGCCACGCCGCAAGCAGCGCGTACGGATCCTTGCGGGACGACACCACCATGTTCGCGCCGAACACCACCGGCCCGCGCAGCCCGCGGCGCACCTGCGGGAACGCCTCGACATCCAAGCCGGGCGGGATGACCTCGATCGGCACCACGTCGTCGACAGCCCGGAACGCCTCCACGTTCATCGGGCACGTCACCACGAGCGTGTCGAGCGCGGCAAACGGCCGCCCCTCCGGCTCGCTCGCCAGACCGAGCGCAGCGGGAGTAACCGGCGTGCGCTCCCACATCGTCCAGCCCAGCACCGCGCGGGCCACGTCGCAGTACTGCTCCACGCCGAGAAGGTTGCGGGGCTGCTCGTACAGCAGCACCGCGTCGTACGGCGGCGCGATCGGCTGGTCGAGCAGCGCCAGCACGCGGCGCGGCACCGGTGGCTGCAGGCTGGTCGGCCACAGGTGCACCTGTACCCCAAAGTCGAGCAGCGCTTGGATGAGGCCGACCACGTCGTTGCCGTAGCCGGTGACCGTGTCGACCGGGCCGCGCACGAGGAGCTTCACCGGCGTCCCCGTCCACGTCGGCGGGGCAGCCCCCGGTAGGAGCGTGTGCGGTGCGCCCACCTGCGCGCCCAGCTCTTCTTGTTCGCGAAGGCCCATCGCCACTGCGCCTTCGACCGGAACCCGCCCCGCCGTCTCGCCACCCGATCCTCCTAACTCGACCCGGTTTTCCTCCTAGTGGAGGACGTGCAGCGCGTACGCCGCCGTGACCACCGCGCAGTCGCCGAGCTTCACGCCCAGGAACGTACCCCCGTGGCTGCGCATCTCGGTCTGCACGATCGGCTCGCTCCACCGCGCCGACGACACCACCATCAGCCCCCGGTGCGTGCCGAACGACCCCCACCGCTCGCCGCGGCGCGCGTGCAGCAGCGGGTCCGTCACCCGGTACACGGCGCGCGCGTTGTCCATCGCGTCATCGGCCACCGCCCGGCCGGTGCTGTCCCGCGACCGGTCGGCCCAGAAGTCGATGTACAGCAGTGGGAACTCGCTGGTCTGCACCGTGTCGGGCTGGGACCACCCGCCGTCGACACGCAGCACGATCGCCCGCTTCCCCGCGCCCTGCACGTGCTCGTCGAGGTGCTGCTTGTACACCCGGTCGCCCACGTAGCCGCGCACCGCCTGGTCGTTCAGCAGGTGTCGTCGCACCGCGGGCTCTACCTCCACGACCGCACCTCGTCCTCGATGATCTCGCGCAGCGCACGCGCGTACCGGGCCTGCACCTCCAGGAAGCCGAGCAGCAGCGCGTCGTGCGAGCCACCGCGCCCGAACTCGTAAGCGGCGTAGAACACCTCTTCGGTGCCGCCGTAGGTGATGCGGCCTTCGATGGTGTCGCCGCGCCGCTGGGTGGCGTACCGGCCAGAGGCGATCAGCCGGCCGGTGATGATGTGGGTGTGCTCCTGCGTGCGGTCGAAGAACTGCTGCGTGACGCGGTCCCACGTTTCGCGAGCATCCTGCGTCGGCGTGCCGAGCTTCTCCAAGCCATTGACCCAGGCGTCCAGGCCGGTCACCTGGATGTGGCGGCTGCGGCTGCTACTCGGCATCGGTCAGCCGCTCCAGCTTCACCCGCACCGCGCCCGGCAGCGGCACGCTCTCCACGACCGACCACGTGGCGCCGTCCACGCGCACCTCGGCGGTCTCGCCGGGCCAGTCGAGGTCGGCGGTCCAGCCGAGCGTGCCGGTCGCGGTGATGCGGCTCTGGCCGGTGTCGTCGTCGACTTCTTCGCGGGTGACGGTGAGTAGGACCGGGACGGTGGCGACGTCGGTCCACTGCCAGTGCTGGGTGCCGTCGGCGTCGCGGTAGTGCCCGGTGCGGGCGGCGACGGTGGCCTGCGGCAGGCTGGCGGTGCTGTCGTCGGGGCCGGATGCGCAGCATCGGCCGTCTGGACGGAGGTCGTCGTCCAGAGCGACCGATGCTGCTGCCCGCGCCCCGCGGTCCCCACCCGGGCCGTCCTCGCGCAACACGACCCGCATGAAGCTCTCCTACGCCCAGACCGTCATCTGGCCGATCTTGTCCACGTCCGGCAGCGTCGGGAACGTGACGGCTGCCGCCTTCGTCCAGCCCTGCGGGGGCTCGTCGGTGCCCCACACCGCACCCCAGATGCCGGGTGCCTGCGCCGCGTACGGCGTGCCGATCAGCGCCATCGACTCTGCGGTCGGGCCGATCAGCCGCTTGCCGACCGGACGCTCCGGCAACAGGGTGACGGCGTTCTCCCGCATCGTGCGGACCATGGTGACCGAGCCGTCCGCGTTCTCCTTGCCGACCTCCACGTCGTAGAGGATGGGCTGCGGCAGCCGGTAGCGGGTCAGCAGCTGCAGCACCTCTTCAGGCAGCAGCGGGCGGTCTGGTGCGTCGGCGGGGAACAGCCAGCCCTTGATCTGAGCGTTGACCAGCAGGTAGTCGAACGTCTTCTCCGACATGAGCATGCGCCGCGGGCGCTCGCCGCGCTGGCCGATCTCCCGGGTGAGGATCATGAGGTCGCTGATCGGGGTGGCGTTCGCGGTGTCGGACCAGTGCGGGCCGTAAGCGGCCACCGTGGCACCGGTGCCGTTGGTGGCCGACCCGGCGGTGGCGCCGAGGGTGATCTGCTGCTGGGGCACCACGCCGTAGTCGAATTCGATGATCACACCGTCCTCGTCGTACACGACGGTGTCCTCGGTGAGCGCCTGCAGGTCCAGCCACTCGGTGGTGGCCTGGATGGAGGCGACGTGTCGGGCGAGGTCGGCGTACACCTTGCGGAGCGCGGCCTGCTGGTCGGCACTGCCGCGTCGAGGCTGCATGTACCGACGGATGACTTCCTTCTCGCTCATCCTGCTCTTGCGCTTGATGGGCGGCAGCTCGCCCTTCACACGCTCGCCGAGCGCCGGGCGGCCGGCCATCGGGGACTCGGAGTCCCAGCCGATGATGTGCGCCATCACCGGCGTGTCGCGGATGCCCTTGATGTACTCGTACTCGACGTCGTCGATGGTCTCGGGCGGCAGCAGCATGTCGCCGATGTAGCGCTCGTCGGGCAGCAGGTTCCGGACGAAACCCAGGAGCACGGGAGGCTGGAACTGCTCCAGCTGCCACAGGTTGGCACCGGCCATGATCGGTTACTCCTTCGTGTGGGTGTTCAGCGGTGGCCGGTGGCTACTGCCAGAGGATCTTGTCGCCGAGCGCGGTCTTCACCGCCGACGTGACGCCCGTACACCGGGCCTCGTAGACGGAGCCGCGGATCAACATGCCGCAGACCACGTCGCCGTCCCTCAGGTTGACGTCGCCCGCGAACAGCAGGCCCTTCGCTTCCGCGTCGGTGCCGGTCGCGCCCCCGGCAGGGGCGGGCGCGTACTTGCCGGTGGCGGCGTGCCGGTAGAGCACGGTGCCGCCCTTGACGATCTTGTTGCCTGCGCCGTCGGCGGCGACCGCCGTGGCGTCGAGCGTGATGCCGCTGCGCTTGACCGTGTAGTCCTGGCTGGCCAGGAACTCCACGCTCGGCGACAACGGGTCGGCGACCGTCTTGAGTCCCGCGGTGAAACCGCCACCGGACATGGTTTCCTCCTGGGGTTAGCCGGCCACCTGACCGGCAGGCTTCTGGTGCCCGTTCTGGGCGTTGAACTCCTCGGCGAGGGTCAGCGCCTGCTTGCGCAGGTCCGCCGTCCTCGCCGGGGCGGGCGCGCGGCCTGCGGGGAGCGACACCGCCGGAGCGCCGCCGTTCTGCGAACCGCTGCCGTAGTCGTCGCGCAGCGCGCCGCGCTTGCGCAGCGCCGCCACGGTCTGCCGCTCGATCGCCCGCCGGTGCGCGCGCAGCCGGTTCGCCACGGTGTCCGCCGCCGTGCGCGCCGCCCGGTCCGGATCACCACCGCCGGTGACGAGGTGCTCGCGGATGAGCGCCCCGCCCAGCTCGGCGGCGATCTCCCGCTCGGTCGGCGTGCCGGGCCGGTACTGGTCGCCGAGGTACTCCCGGAACGCCAGCCGAGCCTCGCGCAGGTCGGCCGGGTCGGGCCCGCTGTCGGCCGCGCCCCGGTCGTCGTCCCGGTCACGGCGCTGGTCACGGCCACCGCGCTGGTTGCCCCGGTCGCCCTGACGGCGGGCCCCGCGGATCTCCCGCAGCACGGCGTTCACCGTGCGGTCGGCGATGCGCTGTGCCTCGCGTTCGAGGTCGGCGCGGGTGAGCGGCGGGTCGTCCTGGTCGTCGGTGTCGTCGTCCAGGTCGCTGTCGTCCTGGTCGTCCACGCCGTCGTCGTCGGTGTCCTGGTCGTCGGCCGCGTCGTCGAGGTCGTCGTCGCGGGTGTCGTCCTGGTCGCCCCGGTCGTCGTTGAGCAGCTGGTCGAGGTGGTCGCCGCCGCCCCCACCGCGGGTGCGTCGGGTACCGCCGTTGCGGGTGCCGTTCGTGCCGCGCCTGCGTGGCATCGCCGTCTCCTGTCGCTCGTCGCGGTCCGCACCGTCTCGTCGGCTCGTCCACCCCTGGCCGCGGCCCCCGTGGGTTCCGGTCGGCGGGTGTCCGGGTGGTGTGGTGCGTCCCTGCTGGACGCGGCGATGATCGGGCGATGAAGACCGCGCACGCACGTACGCGTCCCGAGCCCGTACGGGGTGTCACACGGCCCGCCCGTACGATTCACCTGCCGTTCGCCACGTGGAGGTACAGGTGTACGAGAGCCGGTTGCTGTGCCCGGTCGACGAGTGCGAGTGGTTCCTGAGCATCCCGTTTGACCAGTACGTCCCTCGTCTTCCGAAGACCGAGAAGCAGATCGAGGCGCATGTGTCGAAGCACCCTGCGGAGGACTTCCTGCGGACGATCGCTCGGCAGCGCGCCGAGCTGACTGCCGCCAGGGAGCAAGCTCGTCGGGAGCAAGATGCGAAGTGCGAGTCGGAGTTCGCGGCGAACATCACGAGCGGCGGGTTCACGCCGCTCACCTGCCGGTTGGGGCGCGGGCACGAGGGCAAGCACGTGGACGCCAACCAGTTCCGGCGAGACGAGTGGACTGATCAGGAAGCCGAGGAGTCGTTCAAGCAGGTGTAGAGCGCTCAGCGCGTTCTACTCGGGCCCGCAGCCACTGCGGCAGCTCTTCGAATCGCGCGGCGTCCTCCACCAGCCGCGCCACGACCGCCCGGTCCGCCATCTCCAGCTCCATCACCTGCACCGCCGCCGCTACCCGCCTGCACAGGTCGGGGTCGTGGTCACTCACCGGGCCACCGCCAGCGCCGCCCGGTCCAGCACCAGCACGTCCCCGTTCGGCAGCAGCACCGCCTGGTACCCCAGCGCCGCCGCCACCCGGCCCGGATCGGCCAGGATCGGCGCGAGCCTGCGCCGCTGCGCCGCCGACAACCGGCCCTGCAGCTCCTCGACCTGCTCCTCCAGCTCCGGCCACGCCACCACCACGGCGGTGGCGAGCAGCACGCCGACAACCACCACCCCGTCGGCACCCGCGAACCGACGCGCCCCGGCTTCCGTGCTGGTGACGTACACGCCGTTGCCGTAGATCCCCAGCCCCACGTACAGCGGGCCGCTGCGCAGCTGCTCGGCACGCCCGGCCGCGTCCGGGCCGGTGATACCTCGCCACACCGGCCGCGCGCCGCCCTGCACCAGCCGGACCAGCTCGGAGCGCGACACCACCTGCGGCGGCCCGTCGGCACCGGCCCGCCGCAGCATCTCCTCGAGCACCCGGTCGCGGCGGCCGCGCAACAGTCGCCCGGCCGCCCGGCGCAGCCCGGACACCGACGGCAGCCAGCCGAGCAGTCGATCCCGCAACCGCTCCACCGGACTCGGCTCATCCGGCGCGGCGACCGGAGCGGGCGGCAGCGACCGGTGACCGGTGTAACCGTCCGGCACCGTCCGGCCCCGGCGGCGGAGTTCGGTGTTCGCCTCAGCACGCTGCTGCTCGATCACGCCCTTCATGTAGATGGCAACCACCGAGCGGCAGTGGATGTGGAACGGCGGCGCGAAGAAGCTGCCGTTGAGGGTGTCGAACCGGGCGTTGACGTCCCTGATCTGCCCGGCGGCTTCCAGGCAGATGAGTGTGGTGGCGCCGTCGATGGTGGCGATCAGCTGCTTTTGCATCAGCGGCACCTGCCGCTGTTTACCCTTGCGCCTGAGCCGCATCGTTCCAGCCCTGCATCCCCGCCAGCAGTAGCCCGTTCGCTGTCTCCACGCTCGCCGCTCGGGCGATGGCATGCATCCGGGTCCGCAGCAGCCACACCGCCCCCCGCGCTGATGCTCCCGGCAGCGGTACCCGCTCCGCCGAGCACACCCGCGCGACCAGCGCGACGGGCTCCTCGTGGCGGGCTGCCCACACTCGCCGCTGCTCCCGGATCAGCTCACGACAGCCGGCCGCTGCACGCTGCATCCCTTCGCCCGCCGCCGCGAATACGGTGCGCTCGATCTCCGGCGCGGCGACATCGCGGGCGTGCCGTACCGCCGCAGCGGCGACGTCGCGAGCGTGCGGGCCGACCAGGTCGGCGACCGCGCGCATCTGCCGCTCAACCACGGTGGTGGCACGGACCCGGGCGAGCGCGGTCAGCTCGGACACCGGCGGCAGCAGCAGCTCGCCGAGCCAGTCGTCGTCCGGCAGTAGGTCGGCGCGCAGCAACCGGGTGCGGCCCACCCCAGCGGCTTTGACGATGCGCTGGCGGGTGGCGTCGGCAACCCGCTGTACTGCTGCGTCGAGCTGGTCGAACGCGCGGTGCTCGGCGTCGAGCAGGCCGTCCATCAGGCGGGTCGCCGAGGAGACGACCTCGCGTCCGGCTGTGGTGCGGCTGGTCACGACCGACCACCGACCGCGGCCGGCTCACGGTCCCGGCGGGCGTCGTTCACCGTGCGCCCGGCCTGCGTGCTGCCGATCTGCCCGAACCGGCCGTTCTCGCCGGTGGTCGCGCGCTCGCGTCGCGCCTTCTCTGCCTCCTCGGCGGCGATCTCGTCCTCGATGGCGTCGATCTCGGTCTTCGAGCGGCCCCGGATGCGTAGGTACTCACGGCGGGAGATGAGTCCGGCGAGGTGGTCGTCGCGGGCCTGCGCGATGTCGACGACCCAGCCGGACCCGAGCCGGACGATGATCTTCCGGTCGGTGTGAGGGTCGGCGGTGTCGTCCGCCACCCGATCGTCGTCTTGGTCAAGATCGTCGTCAGCGTCGTCGAACTCGGTCGTCGGCTCGACACCGCTGCTCCACGCGAGGTGGCAGTCAACCACCAGGTTGAACAGGGCCGTGAGGTCGGTGATGAGCTGGGATCGGACCCGGGCGAACGTGCCCTCGCTCTTCTCGTTGAGGATCTCCAGCGCGTACCCGGACACCGCGCCGAGGCCCTGCACCGTCTCCTGGTCGGTGCGCACCAAGCCGAACTTGCCGTACAGCGCGTTCTTCAGCTCCTCGGTCTGCTGGTTGATCATCGACGGGTCGGTGGGCAAGGTGATCGCGGTGACCGCCGTGCCACCCGGGAACGTCATCACGTCCGCGACGTCCTTGTGGACCTTCTCCTGCTTGTTGACCATGGCGGCATCGCCGACGACCGCGAGGTTGCCGTGGCTGTTGTAACGGGCGTTGAGCCACGCCCGGCCCTGTACCGCGTCGTAGCGGGTAGCGGTGTTCATCGCCTGCTCGGTGATCAGGCTGATGCCGCGCGGTGCCTGCAGGTCCGGGCGGTCGATGCGCACGACCTGCCAAGGGATGCGGTCGGTGCCCGTCTCGTGCACCACCTCCGGTGTCGCCTGCTCCGGCGGTTCGGTGTCGTCCTGCCGGATCACGTACACCCGTTCCACACACCGCCGCCGCTTCGCCGCGGACTGCGGCGACCCGTTGCCCTCGTCCTGGTCGGAGATCAGCCACTCGCGGCGGAGCGTCACCTGCTCCTCGTCGCCCCGCTCGTCCGGCCGCCAGTCGATCTGCTCGACCACCACCCGCTCCACCCGGTCGGGACGTCCGTCGGGGAAGTCCATGCGGACCTGGTCGCCGGGCCAGAACTCCAACCAGCACGTTCCCTCTGCGGCCTCCCAGCGGACTCTCACCGGCACGTCGCCATCACGTCCGGCGTTGCGCAACACCGGCGCGACGTTGCGCTGCTCGGACTCGTCTTTCGCGGACAGAGCGGGAGTGCTGTTCAGGCAGTCGGTGATGATGGTCTGCACTGCGGCGGGCGTGGCCTCGACCGCGAACCCCTCGGCGAGCCGATCGGCGATCCAGTCGACGCACTCGGCGATCTGCGTGGAGTACGCGTGCCTGCGAAGGTGCTCGGGCAGCTGGTACTTGTCGAACAGGCGGCGCACCAAGCTCTTCTCGCCCTGGCTCAGGGCACCGAGCCACTCCTGCATGCACCGCTCGTTGTCCTCGTCGTACTGCTTGCCCTCGTAGTACAGGCGGGCTTTGCGCACCAACTCCCGGCGCTGCTCCTCCATCTCCGCCAGATAGTCCTCGCGGGACCGCCACGTCTTCTCGGTGCTGCCGATCGTCATGCCGTCACGCCCTTCCGTCCTGCACACCCCAGTGGTGCTCTTCACCGACGCCGCCGAGCATGAGGTTCAACCCCCACCAGCAGTGCCACCACGCCATCACGGTGTCGTCGTGCTCACCGCTGCCCTGCAGCTTGTCGTCCTCCCAGCCGAACGCCTCACACTCGGTGAGGAAGTTCGCCACCTCGTCGTAGCCGCGCCCGCCTTCGCGGAAGGGGAACAGCCACCTTCGGTTGGACAGGTCGATGAGCAAGCCCGGCACGCCGACCCGGAAGTCTCGTTTCTGCCCTGCGGCGTTGTGGGACATCACCGGCACGTTGGTGGTGTCCTCCAGCGACTGCCGCCAGATCACCTGCGCGGCGTCGCCCTCCAGCACAACGAGGTCGTCGTTGTACAGGGCGTGCTGTTGGGTGATGAGGGCGCACTGCTCGGTGTAGCGGAGGCCCTGCCAGCGGTGGATGTCGATGCACCGCTTCCGGCCAGTCCGCCGGTCGGCGACCGCAGTCCACTTCACCAGCCAGTCGCCGCCCGTCTTCTCCGACCAGGCGAGATCCCAACCGGACACGACGACGTAGCGGTCTTCGACGCCGAACGGCTTGTGGTAGTGCGGCAGACACTCGGCTGACGGGTCGAGCAGCGGCGCGAACAGCGAGCGGGGGAACAGGCTCGACTCGGACGCGCGGGGCTTGGTCTGGATCTCCCGGTCGAACAGCAGCGGACCGATCTCCTTGCGCTTGGCGTTCAGGCAGCGGGTCTTCTCCGGGCAGGTCGAGCACGGCAGGTTGCGTCGCACCTCAGCCTGCTCGCCGAGCGGCGCGGCCTCGATGGTGTCGATGCAGGACTGCAACGCGATGGCCGGCCACCGCTCGGGCCAAAGGCTGTGGCGGGCGTTGACCGGCTCGCCGCCGAACACCACCGGGCCCACGCCGGTAGGGCTGGTGGTGCCGACGACACGGCGCCCGAGGCCGCTCACCGGACCAGCCTGTCGAGGATTCGGGCGCGCATCAGCAGCTGCTGTTCACGCGTCGGGCCGGGCACGTTGCCCAGCTGCTCGACCGTGGGGTCGCCTGGCTGCGGGTCGGATAGTGCCTCCGCAGCGACCGCCGGATCGATCGGGGTCACCCTGTCACCTCCACCGCGAGGGTTCCGGGCACCAACTCGTTCGGCCATGCCTCGGCGGCGTACCGGCGGTAGTGCCACATCGGGTTGGTCTTCATCCCCGCCAGCAAGTCCTGACCGTGGAACGGAGTGCCGACGAGGTGGATGCGGGTGGCGGGCATCCGGTAGGTGTGCACCACACCGTTCGCGTCGGTCACCCGCCGGTCGGTGCCGGGGTGGGCCATGTTGACTACCGACCCGAACCACCAGCGGTGCATCTTGCGGCGCTGCGCGGCGGTCGCGGTGTTCTCGTCATCGAGTACGTCGTCGCCGACGATCCGGTCCGGGTGGCCACCGCGAGTCCTTTTCGCTGCGCCGGCCGCGCGGATGCGGGAGCCGTTGGCCAAGATGAGGTCGGTGGCGTTGTCGCGCTGCGCGCCCAGCACGAGGTCGGGTCGCACCTCGGAGATCACCTGCTTGGTGCGGGCCAGCAGCTCCTCGGCGAGGTCGCCGGTGAGCGCGAACATGTAGGTGTAGCAGCCGGGCTGGTAGATGCTGGCGTGGGCGGTGGCGTTCACGCTGAACGTTTCGCTCTTGGAGTGCTCGCGGGGGGCGATGACGGCGAGCCGCTCGCGGGTCTGGGCCAGCGCGCACCACTCCCAGTGCACCGCCGACATCTGCATGCCGCGCCGCCGTTCGGTCCACACGCCGAGGGATGCGGCGCACAGCATCTCCTCGACCTGCTCGCGCGGTAGCTGCTCCAGCGCGGACAGGTCGACGGCGGGTGCGGCGTCGGGTGGGTCGGCGAGCGCGGTCATCGGCGGGGCACGGGCCGGTTGCAGCCGGCGCACACGTCGCGGGTGGGGTAGTGGCGGCGCAGGTGGATGGGGTGCAGGCACTCGCCGGTGAGGTACCGGGTGGCGCCGAGGGTTTGCGAGGTGTCGGCGGCTCGGGCTCGGCGGGGTCGCCGTGGCCGGTCGCCGCTGGGCGGGTTGGTGAGCAGCGCGGTGATGTCGTCGAGGGTGAGGCCGGAGCGGGCGGCGGCGAGCAGGACTTCCTTGGACCACGACGAGCGGCTGGTGGCGGTGCTGCGGGCGGCGGCATCGTCGATCTCGGCGATGAGCGGCGGCGCCATGCGCACGTTGACCATGGATTGGCTTTTGCCCACGGCGGCGACCTCCGGCGTATGGCGCAGTTGTTTACCCCGCAACGATACGTCGGATCGTGTGCTATTCCGGCTCGTTCGTGACCGTTCCGTTGACAATCGCCGGACGGTCGTCTGCATCATGGGCGTTCGTGAGCTGCATTTGACCGTGGAGAATACCGGCTATAGCGAGCTGAGCGTCAGGTGTGAGCTTCCCGAAAACGTCCTCCAGTCGGCGCGGCCCCACGTCGGTGGACTCGTCGTCCGACGGAGGTGCGAGCAGCCCTCGCACCACGTCTTCCTGTCCCCAGCCGAGCACCTGCCGGTGCTCGTCGATGATCTTGAGCACGATCGCCGCCGCCTTCTCGTCGCCGTCCAGCGCACGCGGCAGGTAGGTCTGCATCATCAGGTCGAGACGGTGCATGTCCAGGTCAAACAGGTCACGAGCCTCCTCGCGGCCGACCCGCTGAAGGGCCGCACGGATGACCTTGGACACGGACCCGCGGTGGGCATAGCCCGTCCGCTCGGCGACCTCGTCCAGGGTCAGCCCCTGCGCCCTCAACTTGAGCACCTCGACCGCCCTGAGTGCCGCCGCGACTCGCCGCGGGCTTGTTTCCGACGCCATGGCCGAATGGTAGATCGCGTGCCGGAAAATCCGCGCTCTGTCACACACGCATTGCCGCTGGTCACTGCCCGTATGTATTACTTGACGCGCTGTCCGGTCGTGTCCCACCGGTGGCACAAAACTGCTTCGCTACCGCCATGAGGAAGGGCGAACTCCAGCGACGCACCGTGCAACTGCTCATCGAGCAGCTGCCGGACATCGACCTCAGCGCCACCAGCGACGACGACCTCGTCGATGCGGCGAACCGCGCCGTGCACGCCAGCCACACCCAGCAGGTCGTCGCCGGCTTGCTGCTCGCCGAGCTGCAGCGGCGCGGCACCGTACTCCGCCGCATCGCCGAGCTCGTCGACATCCCCAAGAGCACCGTGCACCGCTGGACACGACCGTTCGTCCGCACCAACCGCCCCGAACACTGATTTGGAGATCGACATGCCCTGTCCGACCTGTGGTGCCGAGATGGCCAGGACCGCCGGCTCTCCCGAGTCCCAAGCCTGGGTCTGCACCCAGACGCACGACTGATCCGCAACGAGTCAAGAGGAGGCACAGTTGAACCAGCGGGCCGCCGAGAAAGCCATCAAGGCGATCACCGGTCTTGTGTGGACGGATGCCGTGATCGTGATGGTGATCTCGGCGACCACCACCGCCAGCCTGCTCGCCTCCCCGTCCATCGGTGGCAGCTGGACGCAGGGCTTCTTCCTCGGACTCGCGATCGACCTCGGTCTGGCTGCCGGGCTGATCGGCGACCAGGCGGTGCAGGGTCTGGGGCAGAAGTCGGGGTGGGGTGCTGCGCTGCGGTGGGTCACCGCGGGCATGTCGCTGGTCACGAACTGTGCGGCCAGCGCACTGGCGAGCCAGTGGCTGGGGGTGGCGCTGCACGCGATCCCGCCGGTGCTGCTGGTGGTGCTGACCGAGGCAGCGCAGCAGTACCGCACCGCCCTGGCCACCGTGCAGCACAAGCGGGCGGAAGAGCAGCAGCGCGCGGAAGCACGCCGTGTGGCACAGCAGCCCAAGCCGGCACCTGTCGCGCCGCAAGCTCCGGCGCAACCGGTTGCGCCGGTGTCCAAGCCCGACGTCCCGAAGCGGCCGATGCCGCGTGCGGCGACCGTCACCGAACTGCACCCCGAGCAGGGCACGAAGAAGGACCGCGGCCGCGCGTGGCTGATCAAGCAGGTGGTGGAGCACCACCGCGACCCGCAGCAGATCAGCGCGGCTGAGGTCGACCGCGCCATCGACGCCTCGGGTTACAGCAAGAAGTTCATCGACGGCTGGCGGGCGGACGCCGTCGCCGCGAAGCAGGCCGCGCTGGTCGCGGCCACCAGCTAGGAGCGTGTCATGACCTCCCCGTCGACCGCGTCCCCCACCCCGCACACCGAGCAGCCGCTGACGCCGATCGCGCCTCCTCTGGCTGAGGACGTGCGTCCGCTGCGGCGGCTCCGGCTGGCCGATCCGGACGGCCACACGAACGTGCCTCCGGCGCTGGCGGGCCCGGCGAACCGGGCTGCGCTGGTCGCGCTGGCGGTGCCCGCGCTGGGAGTCGGCGGGTTGCTGCTCGGCGCGAACTTCGGTCTGGTCGGGCTGGGTATCGGTGCCGCGGTGGTGACGACCGGGGCGTGCGCGCTGTACCGGCATCGGCAGAAGCGGAAGCGGGCGGCGAAGTCCGGTGACGGAGCCGGTGCCGGCGGGTCGGCGGCTGCGGGCGGGGGTCGTCGTCGAGGGCTGCTCGGCAGGGGTTGGCGCCACGGCGGCGGAGACGGTGCCCGTGGCGGGTTGGACGGTCGTCGCTCGGCGCGCCGCGGCCTGCTGGGTGGCGGGCACGGTGATCGCCGTGGTGGCCTGCTCGGCTCGAGTGCCGGACGAACCGTCGGGAAGGCGGCCGGGAAGGCGAGCACGGGGCATCGGACGCCGCCGGGAGCGCGGACCGCAGCAGCAGCGGCGGGTCGGCTGACCACCGGCCGTCGCACCGCTGCTGGCGGTGCGCTGTTCGGTCGGGGCGGTCGGCACGTAGGTCTGCTCGGCGGCCGTGGGGTCGCGGGCCACAAGCATCGTTCGACCGGCTCGCGTGGTTCCCTGCTCGGTGGTCGCGGGGCTGGCAGCCGAGGTGGCCACCGGGCGCCCAACCGCGGCCGCTCCGGCGGGTCCGGGTGGGGATCGTTCTGGAACTCCGGTTCCCCGCGGCCGGCGCGCCGCCACACGCCCCGCACGCCCCGGCAGGCCCGGCCATCCGGCCGGTGGCGGTGGTCGCCGGAGATCGGCTGGCACTGGGTGCCGCGCCGCGGCATCGCCTACACCGCGATGTGGGCCGGTCTGCTCGGCGGCGGCTACGCCCTGGTGCCGCTGCTGGCCGGGCCGGCGCTCGGCACGGCCGGGCTGATCGGCACCGCGATCGGGTACGGCGCGCTCGGGCTGGGCGGGCTGTGGGCCGTGCGGCACCCGCGGGTCCGGTACGCGGCGCGGGTGCTCGCCGGGTGGGCCAGGTCGGGCCTGTCGATGGCGTGGCGGTGGGCGTGGCGGCAGTTCCGCCGCTCTCGTCTGGGGACGGTGGCGGTGAAGACGCCGTGGTGGCGTCCGTCGTGGACTCCGCCGCGTCCTGCTCCCGCCCCGCCCGCGGCGACTCCGCAGTCGGGTCGTCCCGCGGCTCACCAGGTGGTGACGATCCCTGCCCGGCCCGCCGGGGCGGGCAGGGCACCGGCGCTCACCAGGCGCGGCGGTGTCCCGCTGCCGCCGGCTACGGCACTCCCGGCAGCGAAGCCGGGGAATCAACCGGTGCTGTCACGTGGCAGCACCGCCGGTACTCAGGTAACGACAACGACAAGGAAGATCAGTATGAGCATGCAGCACATCGTCGAGGCCATCACGAACGGCGACTCGTTCGTCCCCGCCCCGCGTGAGGCGGGGAAGGACGTCGAGGAGCACCTGCAGGGCTACGTGGCCGTTATCCAGGCGTTGGCGACGAGGTTCGGAGGTGACATGGCGAACATCATCAGCTCCTTGCCGCAGTTCGCCGACTCGTTGCAGAACCTCGCCCACTTCGGGGATGCGCTGGCGGGGTTCGGCGCGGAGGCTTCCCAGCAGATCCAGCAGTGGAGCGACAGCGCGTCGCACGTGTGGCGCTGACAGATCGATGAAGACGGAGGTCGCGGTGATGAGCAGCGGGAACACCTGGGCGCGGCTGCGTGGCCAGCTGGTGTTGTGGCCGGCGGCAGGGTTCGCGTGGGCGGCGTTCGGCGGCGGGTGGGTGTCGCACGTCGGCTACCCCTGGCCGATGGTGTTGGTCGCCGGGCTCGTGCTGACGGTGCTCGCGCTGCTCATCGGCCGCGTCCTGGTGCGGCCGGGTGCCGCGTCCCCGGAGGGGCAGCGGGCCCGCAGGTGGGCGGGCCGCTGCGCCGCGCTGTTCATGCTGGTGACCACCGGGTGGTGCGTGTACGCCGCCCGGCACGAGGTGCTCGCGCCGCCCGACCTGGCGGCGTTCGGGGTGCTGGCGGCGGCGATGCTGCCGGTGGCGGTGATGTACGCCCACGTGCGCGCGCTGCTGCTGGAGCACGGCGACAAGCAGCTCGCGGCGATGGTCACCCGCGGTGTCGCTTCGCCGTCGGTGCCGGTTGCCGACGCGCAGCTGGCCCGTGACGAGGCTCCGACGGTCACCACGAGCGAAGCGGTCGAGTGGTTGTCGATCGTGTCGGGTGACGAGCTGCTGGGGAGGCCGCGGGTGATCGGCTGGTCGGACACGTGGTGCGGGTTCGACGTGACGGTGGAGCTGGACCCGTCGCGGGACGACACGGCGTCGTCGGTGGCCACGAAGCTCTCGCGGATCAACGGTCGGGCGGCGCGCCGGTTCAAGCAGCGCGGTGTGGTGCTGCCGGAGGGGGCGGTGCGGCTGCTGACGGACCCGGATCTCCCGGCCGACGTGGTGCGGTTCCGGGTGATCACGCGGGATGTGCTGCGGGAGGACGTGCCGGTGGAGCCGGTGCGCGGGGTGTCGATCAACGAGGGCATCCGGCCGGTGCGGCGCGAGGACGGCGAGTACGCCACGTTCGACGTGCGCGACGAGCACGGCTTGGTGTCGGGCGCGTCCCGCTCGGGCAAGTCGACGTACGAGTGGGAGGTGTGGCGGCAGCTGCTGTCGACGCGTGCCGAGGACGACGCGTCGTTGAACGACGTGCTGGTGTGGACGGCGGGCGGCGCGAAGCTGCCGGACCTGGTCGGCCCGTTCCTGCAGCCGCTGGCCGACGGGCGGGCGGTGCGTCCGGTGCTGGATTACGTGTCCGACCCGTCGTGGGAGGAGACGAAGAAGTGGCTGCGGGTGGTGGCCACGGTGGTGCACATCCGTCACTCGGCGCCGCTCGGGGTGTTCAAGCGGGACCGCAACAAGATCATGCCGTTGGCGTCGCAGCCGTTGATCTGGTGCGCGTTGGAAGAGGCCGATGAGGTGGTGAAGAACCCGGAGCCGATCGAGCTGCCGTTCACCGGGAAGAAGAACGCCGGGCAGATCGTCACGTACGTGGGGTCGAAGGGGTTGTCGGCTCGGGTGATTTTCGAGCTGATGGCGCAGGGTACGACCGAGGCGATGCTGGGCGCGTACGCGTCGAGCATCAAGCAGAACTTCCTGCGGCGCGCGGTGTTCCGCACCGAGCAGAAGGTGCACGGCCAGTGGCTGTTGCCGACCGGGTCGAATCTCGACAGCAGTGCCCTGCGGCACAAGTCGATGTTCTTGAAGGCGGAGGGCATCGACTCGATCGTCGCGGCGAAAGCCCCGTATCTGGACGAGGAGCGGGTGATTCCCGAGTTGGCGATCGACTTGCAGGACCACGTGACGACGCTGGAGGACTACACCCAGCAGAAGCTGATCGAATTGTTGGGCGATGATTATGCGGCGCGCTGGTCCCGTGCCCGCACGCAGGGGTGGCGCGAGTATTTCGCGGCGGTCGGCGAATTCCCGTCTCTGGAGGACGCGACCCCGCCGCACGTGCGGGAGGCGGTGCGCGCGGGGACGTCCGCGGGGACGTCGGGGACCGGCTCGTCGTCGGGGACGACGGCCGGGACGGCGCCGGGTGCGGGGACGCGTTCGCCGGGGACTCCGGGGGAGAAGGACGGGGTGCAGGGCCGGTGGTTCGGGACGTTCTTCGTCCCCGACCGGCTGGGAGCGGCGTCCCCGCGGCCGGCCGGCGGCGGGGAGGACGTCCCCGAGGAGTGGCGGGGACTGCTGGACGAGATCCAGGGACTGGACGTCGCGGAGCCGGTGCGTCCGGTTCGGCACCCTGTCCCCGAACCGCTGGCCCGGATCGTCGCCGCGTTGGAGGGCGACGACCGCGAGTTCGTGTCGAACGCCGACCTGGCGGCGATCGTCGGCGTGGACGACACGACGGCGCTCGGCAAGGAGTTGCGTGACCTCGGCGTGCCGGGGCGCAAGCGCGGCGACGCCCGCGGCCGGTACGTCGCGGAGCTGCGCGCGGCGGCGGAGGCGTGGCGGCGCGGTGAGCGGCCGACTGCGGCCGACGACTAGGAGCTGATCTGCCCGACGGCGGTGGACGGTGCCGACGGTGCCGTCTTCCGGGGGTTCCGCGCACCCGAAACCGGGGTGCGGGCCGCGCGGGGGCACCGTCCGTCGGCACCGTCCGCCCATGCGTTTGACCTGTTCACAGGCTGTCCACAGGTGCGGACGGTCACCGTCGACCGTCCGTCCACCGTCCGGCTGGGTGGACGGTCACCGTCGGGCTGCCAGGACGGTGCCCGACCGACCTCTGGAGATCATCATGATGGGACGTACGCACGCCCTCACCGGCTGGTGCGCGGGCCTGGCGGTGGCACCCCTGCTCGGCGCTCACGGCGTGATCGAGGCGCTTCTGCTGGCGACGACGACCGCCGGGTACGCGCTGCTGCCCGACCTCGACCACCCCGGTGCCCGTGCGAGCCGACTGGCCGGCCCGGTCTCGGGCGCGGTGTCGCTGATGCTGCGGGCGGGGAGCCGGTGGCTGTACGCGAGGACACGGGGACCGCGGGACGAGCCGCACCGCGGGGAGCATCGGCACGGGACACACACGCTCGCGTTCGCGGCGCTGGTGGGGACGTTGGTGTGGGTGGGGACGAGCGTGGCGGGGACAGCGGGAGTGCTGGTTGTCCTCGCCGTGGGGACGTGGCTGGCGGTGGACGCGCTCGGGGACTGGCTGCTGCCGGTGGTGCTGGTGGCGGGGACGGTGTGGTGGGTGACGGCTGGCGGGGACGCGGTGGTGTCCCTGGCGGGGATGCCGGGGACGTTGGGTGTGGCGGTGGGGGTGGGGTGTTTCGTGCATTGCTTGGGTGACGCGTTGACGTTGTCGGGTTGCCCGTTCTTATGGCCGTTGATGATCCGGGGTGAGACGTGGTTTGAGATTCGTCCGCCGCGGGGGTGGAGGTTCCGCACGGGCGGTTTGGTGGAGCAGGTGGTGGTGTTTCCGTTGTTCACTGCGCTGGGGGTGTTGTTGGTGCCGGGGGTGTGGTCGGGGTTGTCGTGGTTGGTGTCGGTTTCCGTGGCGTGAGTGGTATGGGAAAGGGCTCCCACCTGCTTGTGCGGGTGGGAGCCCTCTTGTGTGTGTCAGACCCAGACGCTGCCGTCGGGGTTGATGAACCCGAGTGTCTTCGGCTGGCCGGGGTAGAACTCGAGGATGAGGAGCACCCCGTCGTCGCGCATGTGGGCTTCGAGTGCGCCGCCCATGGCGGTGACGTCTTTCTGGTAGGCGGCGAGCCGGGTCATCTGGGCCGGCGTCATGCCGGGTGCGGATTGGGGGGTCGGCGCGGGCGGGGCGGTGGGGGTGGGCTCGTCAGCTGGGGCGGTTTCGGGGCTGCGGGACCAGCCGATGAATTCCATGACGATTTCCGGGTGCTTGCGGAGGTGCGCCATGAACTTCCGTGCGCCGCGCATGTAGTTGCCGCTGGCCATGTCCTTCCGGAAGTCGATCAGGACTTGCCATTGTGCGCGTTCGTCGGCGGTCTGTGCCGTGTTGGCGTGGGCGAGCAGCTCGTCGATCTCCATGAGGCTGCTGTCGTCGAACTCGCTGGGCATGGTGCCTCTCAGGGTCGTGGTGTTCGGCTCGTCCATCGTCTGTCATGAAGTGTCATGTAGACAAGACGCCGAACGGTGCATCCCACGACAACGCCCCGCCACCTACGGTTGGTGGGGCGCTGGGCCGTCGTGCTCACCTACGACGACGCCGTCGGTTCCTCTTCAGCCGGCGATCCGCTGGCGTGCCCTTCGAGGGCTTACCCTTCGCCACCTGCACCACCTCCCTGGTCCTCGCCGTCCGCGGTCCGGTCCACTGCGGCCATCGCCTCGGCGAGAATCCCGCGTGCCTCGTAGACCGGCATCGCGTCGTCGCTGACGAGGTTGATGACGACTCCTCCGCCGTCGAACCGGCGGGTCGCGGCGAGAGCGAGCCAGCCGGTGATGTGCTCGCCCCGGTCGACCAGGTCGGCGGCGTGTGCCCGGATCGCCGCATCGAGAGCACCTCGCGTGCCGCCTCCGCTGGGAACCGCCAGGATCGCTCGGGCGGCGTTCCATGCGGCCACCACAGACCTGCCCAGCAGGCTGTTCCAGTTCTCCAGCCGGGCACGTTCGTCGAGCCCGCGCAGCCACAGCGCGACTGGCTCGCGCAAGTTCGCCGGCTGAACGACGTCGATGCGGTCGGCGGCGTCGAGTAGCGCGGCGCGGAACGGGGGACGGTGACGCCGCGGAGCGCGGTGTCGAAGTCATCGGCGGCCACGTGTTACGCCCCGCAGAGGTGGTGCCAGGTTCCCGGGCGGTATCCCCGAACGCCCTGCGGCGGCTCGTAGTGCTCGCATCCCCCGTCGTCGGCGAGCGGGTGGAAGAACAGCCCGGTGGGGTTGAGGACGGCGAGGCCGACGCGGGTCGGGTCGTGCTCGTCGACCTCGGTGACGGTGGCAGCGCGGCAAGTCGGCGGGTAGACGCCGTCGGCGCTGCCGCGGCTGACGTAGTGGACGGGCAGGTTGATGGTCGGCTGCTGGGTCACGAGTTTCCCTTCGCTTCGATCTCCTGCAGGGCCTGCCAGCGCACCAGGTTCTGGCGGGCGTCCGCGAGCGCGTCGTGCTCCCCTTCGAGCTGATCGGGCAGTCGGGGGTCGCCGAGCCGCGCGCACTCCTGCTTGAGGTCGCGGGTGAACATGGGCATGCCCTCGGGCAGGTCGATCATGCGGCCCCACAGCTGTGCCAGCGCCACGTGGTCGTAGGCGCTGTACCAAGCCCACAGCTCCACGTACGGCAGGTCGTCGGAGTCGCGCGGCCCGAGGATGAACTCGCGGACTTCGTTCGCGATCACCCACTTCGGCTTGACGCGGGTGTCGCGCAGGTCGAGCACGACCGCTGGCGTCTGGTTGTCCGCCCAGGCCCGTTCGGGGATCGGCACGCGCAGCGGCAGGTGGCGGACGACGTTGTTCATCAGCCAGCGCTCGCTGCGGATGCGGTCGACGGGCATGTCGCTGTTGACGGCGTAGTACTCCCGTCCGTCCTCGCACACGATTCCGATGCTGATCAGCTCAATGGTGCGGCCGTCTTCGAGGAACTCGGTGTCGTAGAAGAACCTCACGGGGCGCGGCCCTTCCTACTCGTCGTCCAGCACGAACTGCAGGGTGATCGGCTTGCCGACCTCGAAGTGCTCGGCGACCTCCGGCAGCACGCTCATGTTCAGCGACAGGGCCGGCGTGTACTTCGCCCACTCCTTGTTGCGGTCGTCGCCGTAGTCCGGCTCGAACCGGAGCGCGACCTGGTCGTTCGACTGCTCCTTGGAGGTGAGCTTCACCTTCGCGGTGACCATCCGCATGGCCCGACCTCCTCAGTAGTCGCCGCGCTGCGGCCGGTCCGCGGGCGGGGTGCCGTGCGTCTCCGGGTTCCACCGCTCCGACCGCTCCTCGAGCGTCTCCGACCGGTCGGCGTGCGCCGTGACGTTGGTGGTGTCCGGGGCGTCGGCGACGGTGTCGGTGGTCTCGGCGTCCGGCTCGATCTGCGGCGCGCCGCCGGTGTTGGGCTCGGCGGTCGGATTGCTCTCCGTCTGGCCGCTGGTGGTGGTGGTGTCGCCGGACTTCGCGTCGGCCTGGCCGGCCTGCTCGGTCTCGTCGTCCTTGCGCTGGCGCGGGGGCATCGTCGTCTCCCTCGGTCGCTCGTCGTGCTGGTCGACACGGAGGGTGGCCCGCGGCCGCGCGCCCGTCGCGTCGGAACCAGCATGAGGCTCGAGGCGTCACACGACTCCGCCCCGCTCGCTGGTCGGCGAGCGGGGCGGAGCAGTCGAACGGCGAGTGCGGGGAAAGTGCGGGGCAAGTGCGGTGGTCCGCTAGTCCGGCCGTTCACCCAAGATCTTGTACGCCAGTTCGTAGACCGGTCCACCGGTCACTTCGGACCACGACTTGGCCTCGCGCACACGGTGCGACGCCTCCTGGAAGGTCGTACCGAGCGCTACCGCGATGTCCGGGCTCATCGTCTCCGCCCAGCGGCGCGCCTCTCCGGAGGCGTTGCGGTCGATCGTGTCGCGCGCCCACCACGTTCGCGGCTCGCCGTGCAGCAGCAGTTCGGGTGTCGTTGAGGCAAGGTGGACGTACTCGTTGTAGTGAGCAGCCAGCCAGAACACGTGGCGTGCCGCGCGTTGCAGCAGCTCGTAGGGCGTCTCCTGGGCGGTCATGGGACTGGAATGAATCGGTTCGGGTCGTTCAGGGCGTCGGCGTCGTGCATGGATGTCTGCCAGTTTCCGGCGTCGTTCTCGTGCACCACGGTGCCGTCGCGCAGCAGGTGCCAGCGGCCGCCGGCGACGGGTTGTCCGGCTTCGACGAACACCTTCTCGTCGGTCAGGTCCAGCGTGGTGGGGGCGGGGATCGGTTTCCAGGGCATGCGGGGCTCCTAGTCGGCCGTCGCGCCGGCGAGGCGGGCGAAGTCGTCGGGGCTGATGAGGTAGGCGGCGGGTTTGCCGTTCTTGGTGATCTGGATGGTCTTGCCGCCGTGCTGGACCTGGCCGACGGCGTCGGCCAGGTTCTTGCGGAAGTCCTGAACGGTGTAGGTGACGGGCTCCATGTCTGTAAGGTTTGTACACGCCAGGTGTTGTGTCAAGTCTGTACAGACTGTACAGTTCTCGACATGGAGACCACGACCGCCGCCCCCACCATCACCCGCTGCACCAGCTGCGGCCGCACCCTCCGCGCCGCCAAGTCCATCGCCGCCGGCCGCGGACCCCGCTGCCAAGCCAAGGTCCGCGCCGCCGCCAAGGCCGCCGTGGTCGCCGAGTTCAAGCCCGCCACCGTCGCCAAGGCGCTGGAACTCATCGCCGACAACGGCATCGTCCCGATCCGCGCCCGCCGCGTCATCGCGTTCCGCGTCGTGTCCAGCGACGGCGCGAACCGCTACCTCACCGCCCCGCAGGCGTGCAACTGCGCCGCCGGCCTCAAGGCCAAGCACGCCTGCTACCACCGCGTCGCCGCCACCATCCTCGCCGCCGCCTGACACGCCGGTGCCCCGGTCACATCGAAGGCGACCGGGACACCGGGTGGGGCCCTGGAACGGGGAGGAACCAGAGCCCGACGAGGCCGCGGCACGAGGAGGGGTAACCGCAGCCTCAGATCAGGTGGCGAAACGAGAAGTCACGCCGCAACGGGCCAGCGCACGGTGGTGAGCGCGTCCCGGTGACGGGCGAGCTGGTTGACCCAGCCAAGCTGCTGCGCCGCGATCGTGGCGAGCGCCAGCGCGTCGGCCGCGTTGTCGTCCGGGATCGCCACGTCCGGCCACATACGGGCCACCGCCACCGCCACCGCGGTCTTGCCCGCGTTGCCCTTCCCCGTCGCCCAGCGGGCCCGCACGGCGGGCGGCAATTCCACCACCGGCACTTCCAGAGCCAGCAGGCGGTGCACGACCGTCCACCACAGGGCGGCCCGGTCCCACACGTGCCCGTGCCGGCCGGTGCTGCCGAGGCTCGGGCCTTCGACGACGACCAGCTGCGCGCCGCGGGCGTGGTCGACCACGCGGTCGGCCAGCGTAGTGAGTCGGTGGTCGCGGTCGGCCAAGGTGGGCTCCTTGGCGGGTTTGCTTCCGATCACCTGGGTGTCGACCGTGGTGTGTCCGATGCTGCCGCGGGTGATGGTGGCGACGCCGCTGCCGGTGAGGCTCAGGTCGAGCCCGGTCACGTAGCTCATCGTCCTGCCCTCTCCGTCGGCTGCAGCCACACCGTGGTGGTGCCGCCCGGCTGCTCGGTCGAGTAGTTCACCAGCTCGACGGGGTGCTCGAACACGGTGCCGTCGACCGCGCGCAGCACGTAGTGCATTCGCTGGTACCAGGCGGCGACGTCCAGCGGGGTGCGCACCCAGTCGACGCGCGGCGCGTCGCGGATCATCGCCGTGTCGAACTCGGCAAGCACGTCGGGCCGGTCCAGCGCGAGCGTGCCGGTCGCGCCGTGCAACGCGATGTGGTCGCGGCCCTGCAGGTCCGACTTGATGACCGACACGCGCCCCTCGCGGCCGATGTAGGTGTGCGCCAGGTCGTCAACCTTGATGCACGGCACCAGCAACTCGTCGTGGCCGCGGCGGTGGCCCACCCGCCAATCGCCGCCGTTACCCGCCTCGTGCTGCCGGACGGTCAGCGTGCTGGTCGAGTCGCACCAGGCGGCGCAGCACAAGACCCGGGCCCGCCGCCCCCAGGACCGCAGGTTGTCCGCGAGCAGCCGACCGACCGTCGGGTTGGCCTCGACCGCCAGCACCTGGATGTTGGACAGGCGGGCCAGCTGGACGGCGGAGTGGTAGCCGACGTGCGCGCCGAGGTCAACGAACCAGCCGGGCCGCGCCCACAGCAGCTCGGTGATGCGGTCGGCCTCGTCCGGCTCCCAGGTGCCGGTGGCGGCGACGTGCGGGGCGATGACCCGGTCGTCGTCCTGGAACCGCAGCAAGCCCGCTGGGGTGGTGAGGGTGGGCATCAGCCGGCCTTCCTGTCGTCGAGAGCGAGCGCGGGCAGCAACGCACGGATCTCCGTGACCGCGTTCGAGAGGGATTGGGCGAGCCGCTCGGCGTTGTTCAGGTCGTACTGGCCGGGCAGCTTCCGCGCGGCGCGCACGAACGCCAACGCCTCAGCCGCGTCCCGCGGGTCGACGCCGTGCGCCCAGCCGAGCTTCCCGCCCAGCAGCCGCTCGACGTGCTCCAGCGTGGACATCCGAGCCTGCTGTTCCGGGCTGAGCCCGCCAGCCTCCAGCAGCTGCCGCTGCGTCTCGTGCTCACGCCCCTGCCGGTAGCCCTCGTTCCGGGCTTCCTGCCGTGCCCGGGCCAGCCGCGGTGCGGCGTCGTTCCGGTCGCGGCGCAGGAACGTCGCCAGCAGCTCCAGCGGGATCTCGGGCTGCCGCGCAGCGGCGTCCACGACCACGGTCATCTTGCGGGCGTTCGACTTGGTGCTGGGCACCATGAGCCCCCAGCCCGCGGGCAGCTCGCTGGTCTTCACGATCGTGGGGCTCGGCACGACGACCCAGAACCGGGACGAGTGCGGCCACCAGGCGTCCGCCTTGGACGGCTGCGCCAGCTCGGCGAGCCAGTCGCTGCGGCTCACCTTGATCTCGTGCACGTCGATCGACAAGCCGCGGCTGCCCCACAGCGACACGGCGACCAGGTCGGCGCGGCGGGTGGAGCCCGGGGCTGTCAGCTCGGTGTACAAGGCGTGCGAGTCCTCGTCGCGGTGGCCGGGCCCGCCGGTGTAGTGGCGGGTCAACGCGGCGATGAGCGCCTTGCTGGCAGTGGTGTCAGGCACTGGCCTTCTCCTTCGCGGGCGCCTTGCCGCGCACCGCGAGCAGTGCGTCGGCCACAGCGGCGTGCAGCCGCGGCGACTCGGCAGCGAGCAGCGCGGTGACCGTGTCGCGGTGCACACCCGCGGCACGGGCGATGTCGACGCGGGTCCAGCCGCTGTTGACGAGCTTCTTCACGTGCCGCCGCACCGGCAGCGCCGGCCGGGTGGTTGTCGTGGTCCCGTCATCGGACACCAGCGGGTGCCGCTGGTAGGCGCCGGTGCTGTTGTTCTCCCGCCACCGCCACACCCCGCCCCACAGGCCCTCGTCGCGCCGCTCGTCGGCGCGGTCGCCGCACTCGCGGCGCACGGGGCAGTGGGCGCAGTAGCGGCGCGCGGCGGCCTGCACCCGCAGCGGCACGGGCTTGCGGCGCTCGCCGTCGTCGCCGAAGAACGCTTCGAGCTGGTCGGGTTTGAGGCCGCGGCAGGCGGCGTCGAGCGGGTACTGGGGCTCGCGGGGCGTGGTCATCGGTCGCTGCCTTCGGCGCGGTGCTTGTCGGTCTTGAGGTGGTAGTGGCCGTGCCTGGACCGGCGGCACGGGTAGGCGATCATGGGTCTGGCGCCGATCGCTTCGAGCTTGCGGGCGGCGGCGCGCGCGTCGGCGACGGTGTCGTAGATGACCTTGCCGTCGCTGCCTTTGCCTTCCCTGCGCCGCTGCTCGCCGGACAGCTCGGCGCGGCTGGGCGTGCACACCTCGGGCCGGCCGTTCTTGGACAGGCGGGCGTGCTGGGCGAGGATCGCGGGCCGCTGCTGGTCGTGCAGCTCGCGTTCGAGGCGGGCGAAGTCGGTCACCGCTGTACCCCCTCGCCGGTGGCGATGCCCGCGAGGTCGGCCAGCGCGGTCAGCCGCTCCGAGTCCGGGTTCGCCGGGTCGGCGAGCGCGGCGAGCGCGACCTTGATCCAGCGCAGCGACGCCCGGGGGACGCGCTGCACGTAGTCGTTCCACGGCTCGGGCGTGGGGGTGATCTCGGCGGCCCACGCTTCGTAGGCGCGGCCGGCGGCGGCGTAGATCGCGGGCCACGACACGAGGTCGCCGCTGATCGGTGCGCGGGTGGCGGGCAGCCAGCGTTCGACGACGACCGGCACGCCGCGCTGTTCGGCGTGCTGCTTCTCGCGGGTGGTCTGGTCGCCGAGGTAGCCGCTGGGGTCGGTGACGATGACGACGAGGTCGGCGTTGTCGATGAGCCGGTACCAGCGGCGGGCGTGTTCGGCGGCGGAGCGGGTGATGTCGCGTTCCGGGACGTGGACCTGGTCGCCGTGTGCGCGGTAGTGGCGGGCGGCGGCGATGAGGAGGTCGTTGTGGCGGTTGAGGCTGCCGCAGAGGACGACGCGGCGGGGCTGCGGTGTGGTCACCGGGTTTCTCCTTCCTCGGCTTGAGGCGGGGTGGGGGCGGAGGAGGAAGTCATCGGCTTGACGATCTTGATGCACCACGTCTTGTGGGCCGGGGCCGTCTCGTGGCAGTCCGGGCAGACGGTCGGCTGCGCCGGGGCCTGCGGCGCGGCGGGCGAAGCGGACTTGTGCTCGTCGCACATCCAGTCCTGGTCGTCACCGAACGGCGTCGGCGGCTTCTTGCAGTTCGGGCAGAGCCACTCGCTGCGCTTCGGCTGCGGCCCGTCCGCTGCCGCGGGTTTCGGGTCCGTCTGTTGCACCGCTGCCGCCACCTCGGCCGGGCCGTAGGCGTCGCACAGCCACCGCACCCAGCGAGCCAGTTCGGCCGGTGCGGGGGTCGGGTCCGTGGCAGGGGTGGACCCGAGGTCGGCCAGCAGCGCGCGGGCGTGATTGAGCCACCCTTCGCGGTCCACGTCGTCCAGGTCGCGCGTCCACATCCGGTCGGCGCGGTCCGGGGTGACGCGGGCCTGGAACTGCAACAGGCGCTTGGCCACCGTCTCCGCTGCGTCGTCGGGGATGGTGTGGGCACCGGAGACACGGGCGCGCAGGGCGGCAACGTTCTCCTGGTCCTCTTCGGCCCAGTCCTTCAAGGTCTCGGACCAGCCCTGCCGATAGCTCACCGCACGCCGGGCCATCCCTCGCAGCATCCGGGCCAGCGCGTCCCGCTCGGAGCGGAGCACCGCGTTCCGCACCACGAGGTCGCCGTGGTGGCGCTCGACGATCGTGCGCACCTCCGCCTCGCCGACGACCCACTCCGGTTGGTCGGCCGGGCAGTGCGGGCAGGCGTGGCTGTACTCGCTGATGATCTGGTCGAGCAGACTGCTGGTGTCCTCTACCCCGACCGGGGACGGGGAGGACTCCACCCACTGGTGCACCGGGATGTCGGCGGCGAACGCCCGCTCGGCCTCGCGCCTGGTCTGCTCGCCCACGTAGTCGCCCTGCATCGTGCACACCACGACGAGGTCGGCGGCGTCGATGAGCTGGTACCAGCGGTCCACGTGCAGCTGGAACGCGACGCCGTCGTTCCGGACCGGCTTGTGCACGGTGTAGCCCTGCCCCCGGTACCAGCGCTCGGCGGCGTCCAGAGCGGTGACGGCTCGGGTGACGGAGCCGCACAGCACGGCCACCGGGGTCACGGCGGGCGGAGTGGAGTCGGTCACCGGGACCGCCTCCTTGAGCCGCGAACCAGCCTCTTCAGTACGCAGGGAGCAGATCGGGGATAGACACGCTCTGTGCCGATGAACGCGGAGGGCAGTTCGCCTCGATTGCGATCTACGAGTGCCACGACGTCCGCGCCGTCGGTGTCCACGTATGCACGCATGCCAGCCAGCTCGATCTCGTCGCCAGCGACGACGATTCGCCAGCCGAAGTGGCGCTTGCCGAGGTCGCCCGCGGTCACAACGCTTGGCGAAGCCGCCTCATCGTCGGGTCGCTCTGCTGGGGGGTTGGTGAGGGTCATGCGGTCTCTCCGAACGGGAGGGGCGCGTCGGCCATGCGACGCAGCGCGATGTCGTGGTAGGCGGGGTTGAGGTCGATGCCGATCGCTCGCCGACCCAACTGCTGGGCGGCCATCGCCGTAGTGCCCGCGCCGCTGAACGGGTCGAGCACCACACCGTCCGGCTTGCAGCCCGCGGCAATGCAGCGGCGCGGCAGCTCGGCGGGGAAGGTGGCGAAGTGCGCTTCCTTCAGCGGGGTGGAGCTGATCGTCCACACGGAGCGGGCGTTGCGTCCGCCCTTGCCCGGCCTGGAGTGCACGCCGACCGAGTTGACGTTGCCCGGCTGCCCGGTCTCGGCGGCGCGGGCGGTATGGGCCTGGTACTCGCGGGCGTAGCGCTGGTTGTGCGCCTCCTGCGCCGGGTCGGACTCCTCGCGGATCGCCTCGGCGTCGTACCAGTAGCGCGGCCCTTTGGTCAGCAGGAACACCTGCTCGTGTGCGCGGGTCGGCCGGTCCTTCACGGCCTCGGGCATAATGTTGCGCTTGGCCCACACGATCTCGGACCGCAACACCCAGCCCGCGTCCTGGAGTGCGAACGCGACGCGCCACGGGATGCCGAGCAAATTCTTCGGCGGCAGGGATCGGGTGCCGCGGAGTCCTGCGGCGGTGAACGTGCGGTCGGCGCGCTGACCGGTCGAGCCCTGCGTGCCGGACGACCCGGGCGGGTAGGCGTAGGAGTCGCCGAGGTTGAGCCACAGCGTGCCGTCGTCGGCGAGCACGCGGTGCACCTCTGCGAACACCGCGCCCAGCGCGGCGACGTACTCGGCAGGCGAGGACTCCAGCCCGATCTGGCCGTGGAGGCCTCCGTAGTCGCGCAGGCCGAAGTACGGCGGCGAGGTCACCACACAGTTCACGGCCCCGTCCGGCAGGGTGCGCAACTGCTCGACCGCGTCCCCGACGAGCAAGGTCAGGGTGTCGTCGGAGTAGTGCATCCGCTGAGCTCCGGTGGTGTCGTGTCGGGTCATCGGGGGTCTCCTCACGCCGCGGCAGCGGCGGTAGAGCGGACGTGGGCGAGCAGCCGAGCGCCGATCCAGCGGGTGTAGGCCGGGGGGATGGCTTCGCTGATCTCGCGGATCGCGGTCTCGCTGTCCCGGGAGGCGGGGAGACGACGCACACCGGTGCGCCACTCCTCCAACTCCTCGTCCTTCTGCCGGGCCTCGACCGGCAGGTCGAGCAAGGTGCGCAGCAGCTCGGCGGCCTGCTTGGCGAGCCACCCGGCGCGCAGCCTGGCCTGGTCGTAGCCGGCCACCTCGTCGCGGGTCAGCGGGTGCTCGGCGAGGATCGGCAGCAGCGCGTCACGCGTGCGGTCGTAGTCCTGCTGGCGCATCCGCAGCTCGTGCTGCAGATCCTCGTCGGTGGGCGACGCGGCGATGTGGGCGACGGCGGCGGTGAGGCAGGCGGCCATCCATTCCGGCGTGCGATCGGAGGCGCGCAGGTAGGCGATGAAGTCGACCTGCGCCTGCTCGCTGGTGCGGGTGGCGGAGACGTGGCGGTAGTGGTCGACGTGGCGGGTGACGATGTCGCGGAAGGTGGCGGTGGCCTGGTCGATGAGCGGGTCGACGGGCGGGTTCGTCATGACGGGCTGGTCCTTCGGGGCGTGGGGCCCGGCGCGGGGGAAGCGCGCCGGGCCGGGCGGCGGGTCAGGCGACGGTCTTGGCGGCGCGGCGGGCGCGCATCCGCGTCAGCCGCATCTGGTCGGTGGGCTCCACCCACGTGTGCAGGCCGACCAGCGAGGAGCCGCTGGTGTAGTGGCCGTTCTTGGGCAGGTCGCAGTAGCGGCAGGCGTTCGGCTCGATCAGCGCGTACTCGGGGTACGGGCCGCCCGCGCCGCGCACGATCCGCTCGATGGGCGGGTCGGTCTCCCGCTCCAGCCAGGCGGTGATCAGGTCGCGGTTGTGGCGGACGGCGTTGGCGCGGGCGATGAAGCTGGTCGCGCTGGGCAGGGCCACCAGCCGCAGGGGCGGCACGTCGATCTCCAGTTGGATGGCGAGCCCGACGAGGTCGCGGCCGGTGTCGAGCCAGGCGCGGTAGCCGTCCACCTGCTGCTCGGCGTGGAGCGAGGTGGCGGCGTCGCCGCGCTCGTCCAGCTCGGCGGCGATCAGGTCGACCAGCGCGGCGGTCATCGGGTGTTCCCGGTGGACGCCGCCATCCGGCACGGGCAGCCGACGCAGACGCACACGACGACCGTGACCTCAACGGGCCTGGACTTCTTGGCCTTGCGCTTCGCCTTGCCCATCACGCCACCGCGACAACGGGCTCGAGCGCGGTGGCCAGGGCGCGGAGCTGGTCAACGGTGACCGTCGCGAACCGACCGGCGTGCGTGTCCTTCAGCTCGCCGACGACCGACAGGGCCAGCGGAGCGTCGACCAGCACGACCAGCCGCAGCGGGTTGCCGTTGATCGTGCCGCTCGCGTGGATGTGCACGAACTCGGCGAACTCGCTGAGCCGGAACCCGCCGATCTGCTGGCTGGTGAGCTGGGTGGCGAGCGTGATGTACCGGTCGAGCGGGAACCCGCTGCCGAGGTCGATGCGGGTCTCGCCGAACGCGACGTAGATACGCGCGGTGTCGAGCTGGTTGGCGGACACGTAGTCGGCGGCAGCGCGCAGCAGCTGCGGCAGGTCGGTGGTGGTGTGCATGGTCTCTCCCGGACGGGTGGTGTGGGGGCGGGCGGCACGCCGGTGCGTCGTCGTCACGGCGTGCCACCCGTCGGCTTGGTGGTGCGGTGGGTCGCCCGCAACGCGACCCGCATCAGGTGGCGGCGTGCCCGCTCGGCTTCGCCGGCCAGCTGCTGCTCGGTGAGCGGCTCGTCGGCGGCGAGCGACGCGGCCAGCGCGGTCTCGTTCGCGACGGTGTCGATGACCGCGGCGAGCTGGGCGCGCAGCGCGGTATTCTCCAGCTCCAGCTGCCGGACCCGGCGGGCCTCACGCAGGCCCGCCAGGTCGACCAGGTCGCCGGTGCTCATCGGGGCGAGGTGCCGCGGTCGATCTCGTCGGCCCAGTCGGCGAGCATCGCGCCGAGCTGGCCGCTGCTGCGGCCCGCCTCGCGGGCCTGGTCACGGTCACGGTCGCGGCCGCCGACGGCGTCGAGCAGGGCGTCGTCGGCGCGGATCGCGGCGAGGTTCTCCGGCTTCGGCATCATCGGTCAGCGCTCCGGGGGACGACTCCCTCGCCGTTGCACTGGAAGCAGCCGCTTCCGCCGCAGTCGGTGCACGTGTCGAACTGCATCGCATCGATCTGCTCGCCGATCGTCGGCTCGGCGCCCATCAGACCGTCACCAGCTTCAGTGCGGCCAGCTCGGCGGCGATCTCGGCGCGCACCTGGTGGCGCTCGGCGCGCTTGGCGGTGCGGGTGGTGACGGCGCGGCCGTCGGTGCGGTTCGCGGCGCGGCGGGCGACCTGGCCGGCCATGCGCCCGGTGCTGGACGTCGTCACGGCCACACCACCACGCGGTCGGCGGACGGCTGGTGCTCGATCTCGCCGCAGTCGATGTCGGCGTTGAGGAGCGCGGTGAGGATCTGGCGGGACGTCAGCACGGCGCTGGTCGGGGAGATGACGACGCTGTCGTCATCGCGGCCGACGACGTTCACGGCGGTGATGCCCTGCTGGGCGAGGTGCTGGCGGACGACCTGGGCGAGGCTCGTCGGCTGCTGGGTGTCGTTCATGTCCTGCTCCCGGAGTTCGGGGGTGTGGTGTTCGCACGTCCAGCGTATGTCATGAAGTGTCATGTGCACAAGACGGGATTTCGGGCCGTGTCGGCGATCAACCCGAACGAACTTCGTATTCAACCTGCTGGTTGTGGATCAGTGCGTTGCCGCTCGCTTCCCGCTGTCCACTCGACACGACAGCAACCCCCCCTCACCCCCCGCTTTCCCCTCCCTAAAGGGAGGGGGAAAAGCGTGAGGGGTTGGCCGCGTGACCCCCGTGAGCCTCCGCGTGAAGCTGTGACCTGCGGAAATGCTGTGAGCGTGACCCCCGTGAGCCTCGCGTGACCCCTCACGGCGTGAGGGTCGTGCGTGACCCTCCTTGTGTGCCTCTGACCTGCGGTTTCTGCTTTTCGCGTGAGGTGCGTGAGCCTCCGCGTGATCCGCCAAACGGGTGACGGGTTGATCGGTGGTCATCGATCTTCTTCGTCCATCAGCGCCCGCGCGAAGTACACGACCGGCGCGCCGGCGGTGACCTCGACCCGGTTCGCAAGCCCCGCCTCGACGAGCTTTTCGAGCTTGCGGCGGGCCTTCTGGACGTCCGCGGGCTTGACAGTCGACCCGCCGGAGATGACTTCCGCGAGGCGCTTCGCGCTGAGCCCCTGCAGGCCCTCGTTGCGGAGGATGACGAGCGGGTCGATGTCGTCGTGCTGGATGCTGGAGCGGCCGGTGCGGTGGTCGTGGAGCACGTTCCACGGCCCGACTTCGTCCAACGGCTGCTTCATGTGCCGCATGCGCACCACAGGGTCGCCGGGCTGCCCGGCGAGGTGGATGACGCTGCCGGCGCCGCCGGTGAGCCAGGCGGAGCCGTAGATGTCGGCGATGCTGTCGGGGTCGCCGCCGTTGGCGCCCCGCTTCACCATGTGGTGCAGCTCGATCACCTGTACGCCCGCGGCGAGCGCGGTCTGGCGGGCGCGGTTGTACCCGGCGCCGATCTCGTCCTTGACCAGGCCGATGGCGGCGTCCTTCAGGCTGTCGATGAACACCGTGTCGGCGCCGGCCTGCTCGCACATCTGCAGCAGCAGGGTCGTCTGCAGTGCCATGTCCGCGAGCGGTGGTCCTTCCCAGAACTCGAGGTAGTTCTCGAGGATGTCGCGGTCTTCCTCGGTGAAGCGGCGCTGCATGGCGCGTTGGATCTGGCGTGGACGGTCCATGGCGAGGTACAGGACTCGGGACTCGGTGGGCTGCACGGGCAGCCCGAGCACCTCGTGGTCGAGTCCGAGGCGCGCGCGGAGCACCTGGATGGCGATGGTGGTCTTGCCGACGCCGTTGCCGCCGCAGATCATGAGCGCTTCGCCTTCGGCCCACAGGACGTCGTCGCCTTTGCCCCACACGGCGGGTACGTCGCGGGGGCTGTCGAGGATGAACGAGGCGCCGTTGGCGTAGCGGTCTTCGACGCGGACGCCGGCGCGGCGGTGTTCGGCGCCGTCGATGAGGGTGCGGATCTCGCCGAAGAGGTCTTCGAGGTCGTCTCCGGCGTGGCCGCGGGCGACGATGTCGGTGAGGCGTTGGGTGGTGGCGGCGACCCTGCGCAGGGTGGCCTTGTCGGCGATGCTGGTGGCGTACTGGCGGGCGTTGACGACGTTGTGCGGGGTGGCCTGCAGGGTGTGCAGGTAGGGGCCGCCGCCGATGCGCTTGAGGGCGTCGGTGTCGAGGCGGTCGAGTACGGCGAGGTTGACGGTGACGGGATCGGCGGTGATCCCGTCACCGTGGACGTCGAGGATGGCGCGGTAGATGACTTGGTGGGCGGGGAGGTAGAAGTCGCTGCCGTCGGCGGTGAGGATCGCGGCGGCCTCGGTGACCGCGGTGGGGCTGGTGAGCATGGCGCCGAGGAGGAACATTTCGGCTTGGCGGTCCTGCGGCGGCAGGTGGACGACATCCTCGTTGTCGGGTTCGGGCGGCAGCGGCGTCATGGTGGTGGCGTCCTCCCTGGGTTATGCGGCGAGGAGCCGGTAGGCGGTGCCATGTGCGATGTCGAGCAGGCGGCAGATGCGGGTGTGGGTGAAGCCGCGGTCGCGCATGATGCGCGCGGCGGCTTGGCGTTCGGCGTGGGTGGCGGCGCGGGGGTTGTGGTGTTCGCCGGTGATGAGGCGTTCGACGACGACCTCGTCCACGTCGTCGGGGTCGGGGTGGAGTCGGTCGGGTTGGGCGTTGGGGTCGTCGATGTCGGCGTACCACCAGGCGTCGGGGGCGTCCCAGCCGGCGCGGGCGGCGTGGCCGCGGGCACGATCGGACGGCCCGGGGATGTCGGCGAGTTCGTCGTAGAGCGCAGCGACACGCTGGGCGGTGGTGAGGTGGACCTGGGCGTTGACCTCTCGCTGAAGTTGGCCGACCCATTCGAAGGTGCAGCCGAGTCGGTCGGCGAGGAGGGTGGACGGCCAACCGATGGCGGCGAGCGCTCGCAGGCGGCGCCCGGTTCCGGCGCTGTGGGTGCGCTGGGGGGTGTGGGTGCCGTTGCGGATGTCGCGGCGGTAGCGGGTCGCGAGTGTGCGGGAGTCGGGGCAGCGGCAGCCGTAGTCGTTGTAGGCGAGCACGGTGCCGTGGCGGGGTGCGTTGCACATGCTGCGGTCGATGGGGATGGTGGTGTCACACGTGCTCATGCGCTCACCTCCGCGGGGGTCGGTTGGTGCAGCGGGTTGAGGGAGAGCTGGTCGGCCAGGAGGAAGTGCAGGGCGGCTGCTCCCTGCTGAGGGACGACGCCGTTGCCCAGCAGGCGCAGCATCTGGTTGCGGGACAGGCCGGGCACGTCGCACACCCAGCCCTCGGGCAGTCCCATCAGCCACTCGACGAGCCGGGGGTTCAGGGCTCGTCCGCCACGGGAGCCGACGACGGTGGGTTCGGGGGCGGGTCGTCCGAGGCTGGCTTCCCAGCGGCGGATCGCCGGCTCGTACTCGCGCCAGTCGACATGGCTTTCGACCAGTCCCTCAGGCCGTAGCCGGTCGTTCCGCCCCTCGGGCCCGCGTCCGCAGCGAGCGGGGTCGGGATCAGCGCCCCGTGCAGGCACGTCGCGTCGCCGCGCTGGTTCGGGCCCTTCTCGTCCCGTGCCGTCGGCGTCGGAAGCAGGCTGACCGTCGTGCGCAAGTCCGGTGCCCCCGACCCGTGCAGTCCTGTGCCGTTCGCGTCCGACACCGTCGGGGTGGGCAGCAGGTTGTTCACTGCCGACGGCAGCATCAGGTCGCCGCTGGACCCTCGCTGATTCGGCCCGCCCTTCGTCCCGTCCGTCGCCCGCGGGGTTGCTCCCAACC